>JANNYI010000536.1:0-8099 GCA_031410015.1 Betaproteobacteria bacterium
GCCCAGCAACGGCGCCAGCAACAGCATCGTCGCGAGCGCTGCTCCCGCGGTCACCAGCGATGCCTTCTGCGACTGCCCGCCCACCGAGCGCACCACCGCCGTTTGCGAGGTGCCGCCGCCTGCCGGCATCGCACCGAAGAGCGCGCCCGCCAGATTGGCTGCACCGGTGGCGACCAGCTCGCGATTCGCATTGATCGGGGGGTCGCCCGGCCGGAAGAAGGCGCGCCCGGCGGCAATGGTCTCGGTGAAGCTCATCAGCGCGATGCCAAGCGCGCCCGGCACCAACTGCAGAACCAGGTCGACGTCCGGCAACGTGAGGGACGGAAATCCCTGCGGAATGAGGCCGACCGTCGAGACCCCCAGCGCGTTCAGGCCGAAGTACCACGACGCAGCGATGGCAGCCCCCACCGCCACCAGCGGCGCCGGGGAATGCGGCCACAGCCGCTCCATGGCAATCAGCACCGCGAAGGTCGCCACCGCCACTGCGAGGGTGAGCAACGACGTTGCGGGAACGTGGTGCAGGACGCTCAGCACGTCGAGAAAGAAACCCTGCTTGGTGATGTGGATGCCAAGGAGTTTCGGCACCTGGTCCAGAACGATCACCAGGCCGATGCCCGCCTTGAAACCCGTCAGCACCGGCGCGGAGATGAAGTTCGCCACGAACCCCAGCTTGAGAAGCCTCGCCAGCAGCAGCATCGCGCCGACCAGCGCGGCCAGCGTGGCCGTGGCCGTGACGAGCTTGGCCGCATCGCCGTCCGGCACGACAAGGCCGAGCTGCGTGGCGGTCAGGATCGCCAGCGTTGCCGTTGAACTGACACTCAGCACGCGCGACGTGCCGAGCAGCGCATAGACCACCATCGGAATGAAGGCGGTGTACAGGCCGACGGCTACGGGCAGCCCGGCGACCGTGGCATAGGCCATGGCCTTGGGCAGGACGACGGCCGCGGCGGTGAGCCCGGCGACCAAGTCGAGTCGCAGTGGTGGCGCAGCGGCAGCTTGCGGCATGGCTTTCATCCTCCCAGCGCGTTGATCGCGACCACCAGCACGGTGCCCAGCCCCGCCATCATGAGGCCGACCTTCCAGCTGCCGTAGCCCGCATAACGCCCGAGGGCGAGTCCGCCGCAGAACAGCATGGCCAGCGCAATCGCGCGCGAGGTGTTCTTGGCGGCGCCTACATCCTGGATGAACAGGAACGGCAACACGACCGGAAATGTCGAGGCGACAACGATCAGGAATATTGCAACCGCGGCGAGCAGGTCGCCCCGGTTGAGCCTCGGTCGCGCCGGCAGCGCGGCGAGTGCGACGATGCGACCGCGGATGGCCTCGATTTCCGGCGTGGACACGAGGCCCGCCGCTACCTTCGAAAGCGAACGCGCGATGAGCGCACGGCCGATCTCCGCATCCGCCGCGGACCGGACGGCATGGATCAGCGTGAGCTGCCTGCCGCGATCCGTGATCGTACGCACGAGGTACATGACCGCGTCGACGAGGCCCCACGCGAGATTGCAGCCGAGTGCAGCGATGAACATCGACTGGATCTGTCCGCGCCCCCCGTCGGTCACGGAGATGGCGCCGACAAAGGTCAACGCCATGAAGAGGCCGAAAAGCAACTCCGAGATGCGGTCCACGGGGTTCAACACCCGTTCGCGGACAGGGGCCGCGGTCAGGGTCGTATCAATCATCGCCGAGGCGCAGACGGCACACGCGAACGGTCCCGTCTTCGGGGTCGGCCGCGACGCTGAACCCAAGGCGACGCGCAAGGCGCAGCATCGGCTGGTTCACGGCCAGCACAAAGCCGTCCATCTCCCGGATTCCGTGCGCCTTGGCCACGTCGATGAGCGCGGTCATCAGGATGCGCGCCAAGCCAACGCCGCAGAATTCAGCGGCCACGGTGATTGCAAACTCGCACGAGGACCGGTCGTTCCCGACGAGATAGGTCGCGCCGCCAACGATGTCGATGCCGTCCGCCGCCGGAATGGTGGCCACGATGCCGCCACCGCCGTCGGGAAACGACGCCAGTACTTCTCGCATCCGTTCCCGATTGGGCTCGTTCACATAGCGCATGAAGCGCATGTAACGAGCGTCCTTGCTCAGGCGGTGGAATGCCTGCAGCATCTCCGCCTCGTCCGTCGGGCGCGCGGCGCGGATGTGGACGACGCGCCCGTCGCGGACCGTGACGTCGAAGTCAGGGTAGCCAGAATCCATCGTCCATCACCAGGTTGTCTCGCAGCTGGCGGGAATCCGGCACAGTAGCTGCGAACGGTGGCCGAAGTTACCCGGGCGTGATGTTGCCAAGCCGCTCGCCGATCTTCTCGCGCAGCGACGTGACGATCGTCTCGACCAGGACGCGGGTATTCTCCACGCCGAGAACGTCGATCGCGCTGTCGCGCACCGAGTAATGCATCATCAGCAGCGACCGCATCTTGTCGAAGGCGATTTTGTTCTGCGTGCCGCACACCGACGCGTCGTTGTGCAGCACGCGCTCGATGACGCCCGCGTCGAGGATGCGCACATTGCACATGGTGGCCAACCGCGCGATCTCGCGGTCGATATCGTCGAATTTCTTGGCCCAGTATTCGACCTGTACGCTTTTTGGCTTGTCGGTCATGGCACTTTTCTCCAGGACAGCTGACTGGCGCGCGGCCTCGCCGCCCGCGGGTCAATACGATTCGGGAATGTACTTGAACGGATAGTCGGCGGACTTGACCTTGCCGACCTTGCGCCGGGGCATCTTGACCTTCGGTGCCGGGATGGCCTTGTAGGGCACGTGCGCCAGCAAATGGCTGATCACGTTGAGCCGGACCCGCTGCTTGTCCTCGGAACGGGCGACATACCATGGCGCCCACGAGCTGTCGGTCGCCGCGAACATCGCGTCCCGCGCCTTCGTATAGTCGTCCCAACGATTATAGGATTTGATGTCCATCGGCGACAGTTTCCAGATCTTGCGGCCGTCGTCGACGCGCGCCTTCAGTCGTCGGGTCTGCTCCTCCGGGCTCACTTCGAGCCAGTACTTGAGCAGGATGATGCCGGACTTGATCATCAGCTTCTCGAACATCGGTGCCACCTGCAGGAATGCTTCCACCTGGTCCGGTGGGCAAAAGCCCATCACGCGCTCGACGCCGGCCCGGTTGTACCAGCTGCGATCGAAGATGACCACCTCCCCGGCAGCGGGAAAGTGGGGCAGATAGCGCTGGATATACATCTGCGACTTCTCGCGCTCGGTCGGCGCAGGCAGCGCGACGACCCGGAACACGCGCGGGCTGACGCGCTCGGTGATGGCCTTGATCGTGCCGCCCTTGCCGGCGCCATCGCGACCCTCGAACACGATGCAGACCTTGAGCCCCTTGTGGACGACCCATTGCTGGAGCTTCACCAGCTCGACGTGGAGCTTCTTCATCGCGCGGTCGTAGTCCTTGCCGGAGAGCTTCTTGTCGGGCCCGGCATCGCCACGCGACTCAGCGACCGCCTTGGCGGTGCCGTCCTTACCCTTGGCTGCCTTGGCCTTGGGTTCGACCTTCGCTTTTGCACTCTTCCTGTTCATCGTCATCTCCTTCGTGGTCATTGCGCCGCCACGGCGGGCGCGGTCGGCAAGTCGAAACCGCCGCCCAAGGCGAGGTACAGGTTGACGCGCTGCGCCAGCCGCTCGGTCTGCACGCGCAACAGCGCCATGCGGGCCGAATACAGTGCCAACTGGTTCTGCTCGACCGCGCGCAGGTCGGCACTGCCGACGCGATACTGGATCTGCACAAGCTCGAGGGCGCGTGCGTTATCGATGATGTTCGCGCCGAGAATGGTGTCGCGATCGCGCAATGCGTTCTCGGCGGCCAGCGCGTTCTCGACTTCGCCGAACGAACGTTGCGCGACACGGGCGTAGTTCGCCACGGCCTCTTTCTGCTCGGCAGTGCGGATGTCGACCTGCGCCCGGAGCGCGCCACCCTGGTAGAGCGGTGCCAGCAGGTTGGCGCCGAAGCTGAAGCCCGGATTGCTCCGATCCTGCAACAGAAAGATATCGCTTGTTATGTAGCTGCTGCCGGCGGTCAGGCTGATGCGCGGCAACTGCGCGGCCTTCGCTTCGCCGATCCTGTTGAATGCAGCGGCGACTCGGCGCTCGGCGGCAATCACGTCCGGCCGGCGCTCAAGCAATTCCGACGGCACGCCGACAGAAACGGCGGTGGGCGTCGACGCCAATTGCTGCGCCACCGCGATCTCCGCCGCGGGGTAGCGTCCGAGCAGCAGTTCGAGCGCGCGCAATGCCTGCTCGCGCGCCAGGTCGATCTGGCGCAATGAATCGCGATAGGTGCCGACGTTGGCGCGCGCTTGCGCCACGGCCTGCTCGTTGCCGTTGCCGATGCGCAACCGTTCCTGCGCGAGCTTCAACAGCGACTCGGACGCGCGCAGCGCCTCGGCGACGATCACGCGCTGCAGTCCCGCTTCGATCGCAACGAACCAGCTTTTGGCCACCATCGCGGCGAGCGACTGGCGGGCATACGCGTAGTCGGCCTGCACCGCGGCGGACTGCGCCTCGGCCGCCGCCTGGCCGTAACGCAAGCGGCCCCAGACGTCGAGCTCCAGCGATGCGTTCAGGAATACCGCATTCAGGCCGCCGCCGCCGCCGGACTTGCCGCTCTGCGTGGCCGCCAATCCCACCGACGGCCAGAGCGAGCCGCTGGCCACCGCGACGTAACCCGAGGCCTGCTCGACGCGCGCCGCGCTAACCTGCAGGTCGGCGTTGTAGAGCAGCGCTTCGTCGACGAGCGCCGACAGCGCGGGATCGTTGAACGTGGCAAGCCAGCGGTCGGCCACGGGTGCGGACGCGCCGCCCGCCGCCTTCCATGCTGGAGGCACCGTCGTATGCGGCAATGCTTCCTTCTGCAACTCGCTTGAGGTCGGCGGCGGATTGAGCGCGCAGCCCCCCACTGCGGCCGCGAGGGTCGCTGCGAGGATCCATCGGCAGGTGCGACGCGCGCGCATCAGTGCAGCTTGAGTACGAGGAAATCGGTGATCGAGCCGACGCGCAGAATCACCATCCGCAGGATGTGGATCGCATGCACGTGCTCGGTGTAGATGGCGCCGGCGCCGTCCGCGCCCGCCGCCAGGAACAAGTTGCGGTCCTTCTCGTCGACCGCGAACTTGACGGGGAAGCGTCCCGGCACCTGCGGAAAAGCGCCGGTTTGCGGCAGCGAGCCCGATTGGTTGACTTGGCCCTGCCCCTGCGCCCAGACGATCGAATCCACCTTGGCCTTGATGACCTGGCCCGGATAGGTCTTGAGCGTGAACTCCGCCTCGTTGCCGGGTTCGACCAGCCGCAACTCGTTCTGCGCGTACAGCGCGATGACCTGGTATTCCTCTTCGACGAAACTCATCGCCGGCGCGACCGGAAACGCAGTCACGAACGAACCCGGCCGCAACTGGACGTTGATCGCATAGCCGCTGGTAGGTGCGTAGACCGACGTCTGGTCGAGGTTCCATTGCGCGTTGGCAAGGTCGGCGCGACTCAAGTCGACCTGCGCTTTGGCCGTGGCCAGCTGGGCGCGCGCCGCCGCCACTGAAGCCTGTTCGCCGTTCACCTGACCGGAGAGCTTTTGCGTGACCTGCGCCTCGTTGGCCGTGGCGGTTGCGATCTGGCCCTGCAGCTCGATGACGTTGGCTTCGGCCTGCTCGAGCGCGAACTTGTCGCCGGCACCGGTGGCCACCAACTCCCGGTTCTGCCGGACGCGCAGCCGCGCGAGATCGAGCCGCGGCTGCAGCGCCGCAACCTGGCCGCTAGCGGACTTCAACTGCTCCTCCAACTGCCGCGCGCCGGCTGACGCGTCCACCACGCCGGCACCGGCCTGCGCGAACTTGGCCTGGTCGGCAGCCAGCTTGGCCTTCGCGACGTTGAGATCGTTCTGATACTGGGTCGGGTCGATGCGGAACAGCAGCTCGCCCTTCTGTACGAGACGGTTGGGCTCGACCGGCACCTCGATCACGCGTCCGCGCACCTGCGGAATCACCTGCACGACGTACTTGATCACGCGAACATCGGGGGACGATGGGGCGACCACGTTGAGGGTCAGGATCAGCGCCGCCATCGCCACCACCGGAATGATCACCACGATGACCTGGGTCGCGGTGTTCCACGGCAGCCACTTGAACTTGATGAAGATCAGCCAGACGAAGAACGCGTAGATGCCAAGGAGGATGGCTTCCATCAGGCGTGGGCTCCGCGGGCAGCGGCGGTAGCGGCAGGCACCTCCGCCGATGCGCCCGGCGCCGCGACTGCTGCCGCAAGATCACGGCGCAGAACCTTGAGCTCCGCCGTCAGCCCGTTCTTTGCGGCTAGCGCGTCGAGTTCGTCGCGCAGATGCGCGAGCTCATGCTCGGGTAATGCGCCGGCCTTGGCTTTGGCGCCCATCTCATGAAAATAGTCGTCGTGCTTGTCGGTGCCATAGGCGGCCCGATAGGTGACCGGCTTCGTGTAGGCCCATAGCCACGCAACCGGCCACAACAAGCCGCCGAACACCAGCGACAGCAGGCACAGCGTATGGATGGCATCGCGCTGCGGATGGTGGCGCTTGTGCGCTATTTTTTCCGGCAGCACATGCACCATCCAGAACAGCACGATGGCGCCGATGGGGACGAAGATGACGACGAACCAGGCAAGATACATCGCCGCCGCGTCCATCAGCGCGGGCGGCAGGAACGAGGCTTGCGCCGCCGGCGCGAATACCTGCGCGGCCACGGCGAGTACGGCCGCCGCGGCACCTGGGCCGGTTGCGGGCAGCATTACATGGGACCTCCTCCTCCCGCAGCCCCGACACTTCATCGGATCGCGCAGCACCTTGCCTCGAACGTGAAACTCTTCCATGGCCGTGTCCCCCGTGTTCAATCCAGTTTGAGGCGTGTGCGAAGGCAATACAATCCCTTCAAAACCCGACGGCATAGTTGAGGATGGCGCGAAGCTGGGTCTGTGTCTGCGGCGAGCCGTCCTGGTTCAGCCACGAGTACCGGAACGTTGCCACCAGTCCTTCCAGGAAAGTCCCCTTGCCGACTGCGTAGTCGACGCGGACATCAGTCTCGTTGCGGTTGGGATTCGGGGCGCCTGTCTGCGCGTTGATCCGGTCGCTGCTCGTCGCGTAGATGGCCGCCGCGGTGAGTCCCGGCGCGCCAAGCGTTGCAAAGTTGATATTGGCGCCGACCGCCCACGCGCGCTCGCCCGCGGTATTGAACGGCACCTGCATCAGGTTGAGATAGGACGCATGGTCGCCAAAGGGGTACTGCGTGTCGAAGCCCTTGCCAGTTTGCGTGTAGACCAGCTGTCCGCCTACCGGTCCGTAGGTGACGGCGGCCTGCAAGCCGACGCCATAGGTCGAGAACGAACCGATTTGCGCATCGCCCACCGACGACTGCGGGTAGTACTGCGCACCCAGCGTCAACGCGGTCTTGTCGTCGATCACGATCGGGTACTTGCCCTCCACGTAGAAGTTGTTGAAGACGTCGACCGCATACTGCTCGTCCACTTTGACGTAACCGTTCTTCGCGAAGTCCCAGGTCGCGCCGGCATAGATCACGCCTTCCTGGTTGCCGGTGCCTCCCGCCGTGTTCGACATCCAGACAAAGCTCTCGGACTGGCGGACCTTCATCTTCGTGATGTAGCCGCCGGTATAGGAGACCGTGTCCGCCTTGCCCGTCAACGTATAGGCCTCGAAGGTGTTGGGCACCATCCGGCTGTCCTGTCGATCGATGAACGGCCGGTTGATGAGTTGCCGGTACGCAGTGACCGTCTGTCCCAGGATGCGCACGGCACCATAGGCCTCGCCCAGCGCCGTGATCGACTGCTGATCCGTCTGCAGGATCTTGGTCCCGCCCTTGTCCTCGGGTCCGTAAAGCCGCTGCGACGTATAGCCGACAACGCCCACCTGGAACCAATCACCCCACCACGGGCTGCGCAGGCCCGCCCAGCCTCCCAGCGCCCATGCCTCGCTCGGAACGCCGGTGAGGCTGTCCTGGTTGAAGTAGTAGGTGCGCAGTTGCAAAACCGGCTCGAAGCCGCCGGGTAGTGTGTAGGCATCCCTGGCTGGGTCCCCCGGATTGATGCCCTGCGCCGACGCCGCGGCGGC
>JANNYI010000537.1:0-11256 GCA_031410015.1 Betaproteobacteria bacterium
TGAAGCCTCGCCTACACGGTCCCGATGGTCAGCGCCGCCGGAACTTGCCCCAGTAGAACAGCATCGCGGCGCCGCCGACCAGTCCACCGAGGTGCGCGAAGTGCGCCACGCCGGACTGCGTGCCGGTCACGCCCAGGAAGAGTTCCAGCGCGGCGTAGATCGTCACGAACACGCGGGCGGGGATCGGCACCGGCACGAACAGCAGCATCAGCTTGTTGTGCGGGAAGTACACCGCGTAGGCCAGCAGCAGCCCGAACACGCCGCCCGACGCGCCCACGGTGGGGTAGAAGCCGCCCGACAGCCGCGCAAAGATCAGCTGCACGATGGCCGCGGCGATCACGCAGACGAAGTAGTAGGAAAGGTACCGGCGCGGTCCCACGACCAGTTCCAGCGCGCTGCCGAACAGGTAGACGCCGTACATGTTGAAGGCGAGGTGGAAGAGGTCGGCATGCATGAAGCCGTAGGTGACCACCTGCCACGGCTGGAATCCCGCCTGCCCGCCGCTTGCCCGGGCGGTGCCGAGCGGCCACAGGGCGAACAGGGCCTCCAGTGCCGGCGGCACTACCTGCTGCAGGAAGTAGACGGCGATGTTGGCGACGATGAGGGCGGTCGTGACTTGGGGCATGGCGGCGTGAAGGGCGGTCGGCAGGCGCGACGAGGCCGCCATTGTGACCGATCGGGAACTTGGGGGCATGGGCGGGGTCTGTACGCTTTCGGGCCTGCCGGTTGGCGGCGGGTCGACCTGCGAATCGTTGTTCCACGACCGTTCACACCGCCGCCATGGCCTTCCGTCTGCTGCCCCGCTCCCCGTTCACCCGCCTTGTCGCCGGCCTGCTCGTCGTTGCCGGGCTGTCCACCGGCTGCGTCAGCCTCGAGCAGCGCGAGCGTTCGATCACCTTCCGGCCGTCCAAGACAGAGGCGATGTCCTTTGCCGGCCTTCCGGCCGACGTGCAGGAGCTGTACCTGCCGGTGGGCGACCAGCCGGATGCGCCGCGCATTCACGCGTGGTGGTGGGCCGGCGCCACGCCCGACGCGCCGGCCGTGCTGTACCTGCACGGCGCCCGGTGGAACCTCACCGGCCACGTTCGGCGGATGGAACAACTGCGGCAGATGGGTTACGCCGTTTTCGCCATCGACTACCGCGGCTTCGGCAAGAGCGACGGCGACCTGCCGTCGGAGCAGATGGCCTACGAGGACGCGCGCACCGCGTGGGCGTGGCTGGCCAAGCAGCAGCCCGATCCGTCGCGCCGCCTCATCCTCGGCCATTCACTGGGTGGCGCCATCGCGATCAATCTCGCCGCGGGCATGGCCGGCGGTCCGCCGCAGGCGCGTGGCCTGATCGTCGAGTCGTCGTTCACCACGCTGGCGGATGCGGCGCACGCGATCACGTTCAACTGGGTGCCCACCGACACCCTCCTCACCCAGAAATTCGATTCGCTGGACAAGATCAAGTCCGTGGACATGCCGGTGCTGGTCGTGCACGGCACCAGCGACCGGTTGCTGCCGTCGCGCTTCTCGCAGACGCTTTACCAGGCCGCCCGGGCCCCGAAGAAGCTGCTGCTGATCGAGAACGCCAGCCACAACAACAGCATGTGGGTGGGCGACTTGCAGTACCAGCAGGCCATGGGCGAGCTTTTCGGCACCCCTCAACTCGCCACCGCGACCCCGCGCAGCTGATCCGTCGCGGGCGCGGCGTCGTCCGCCTCCTCGCCCAGAAAGCCGCCGCTCTGGTGCGCCCACAGGCGCGCATACAGCCCGTTGTGCGCGAGCAGGCTGCGGTGATCGCCTTCCTCCACCACGCGGCCATGATCGAGCACGATCAGGCGGTCCATCGCGGCGATGGTGGACAGCCGATGCGCGATCGCCACCACCGTCTTGCCTTCCATCAGGCGGTAGAGGCGTTGCTGGATCGCCGCCTCCACTTCCGAATCGAGCGCGCTGGTGGCCTCGTCGAGCAGCAGGATCGGCGCGTCCTTCAGCATCACCCGCGCGATTGCGATGCGCTGCCGCTGGCCGCCCGACAGCTTGACGCCGCGCTCGCCCACATGGGCGTCGTACGCGGTGCGGCCCTTGGGGTCGGCGAGATGGGCGATGAAGTGGTTGGCCTCGGCCCGCTCCGCCGCGGCCACGAGATCGGCTTCGGTGGCATCCGGCCGGCCGTAGACGATGTTCTCGCGCACCGACCGGTGCAGCAGCGAGGTGTCCTGCGTGACCATGCCGATCTGCGCGCGCAGGCTGTCCTGCGTGGCCAGCGCGATGTCCTGCCCGTCGATTGTGATGCGCCCGCTCTCCACGTCGTAGAACCGCAGCAGCAGGTTGACGATCGTCGACTTGCCGGCACCGGAGCGCCCGACCAGGCCGATCTTCTCGCCGGGGCGGATGTGCAGCGACAGGTCGTCGATGACCTTGTGCGTGCCGCCGTACGCAAAGCTCACGTGCTCGAAATGGATATCGCCCTGCGTGACGAGCAGCGGCCGCGCCGCGGGCGCGTCCACCACCGCGTGCGACCGCGACAACGTGTTGATGCCGTCCTGCACGGTGCCGATGTGCTCGAACAGCGCCGCCATCTCCCACATGATCCAGTGCGAGATGCCATTGAGCCGCAGCGCCATCGCCGTGGAGGCGGCGACGGCGCCGACGCTTGCGTCGCCCTTCGTCCATAGCCACAGCGTGGCGCCGGCGGTGGCAGCGATCAGCCCCATGCTCAGGATGTGGTTGACGATCTCGAAACCGGTGACGAGCCGCATCTGCGCATGCACGGTGGTCATGAAATCCTGCATGGCCGCGCGGGCGAATCCGGCCTCGCGCTTCGCGTGCGAGAAGAGCTTGACCGTCGCGATGTTGGTGTACGCATCCGTGATGCGACCCGTCATCAGCGAGCGCGCGTCGGCCTGCGCCTTGCCCACGCGGCCGAGACGCGGCACGAAATACGCCACCGCGCCAACGTAAAGAAGGCACCAGACCAGGAAGGGCACGAGCAGGCGGACGTCGAAGCCGCCCAGCACCGCCAGCATCGTCACGAAGTAGATCGTGACGAACACGAGCAGCTCGGCGACGATCAGCCAGGTGTCGCGCACCGCCAGCGCGGTCTGCATCACCTTGGTGGCGATGCGTCCGGCAAACTCGTCCTGGTAGAAGTGCATGCTCTGGGCGAGCATCAGCCGATGGAAGTTCCAGCGCAGCCGCATCGGGAAGTTGCCAAACAGCGCCTGCTGCTTGACCACTGCCTGCAGCGCCACCACGGCGACACTGGCAACGAGCAGTCCCGCCACCAGCAGCAGCCGGCTGCCTTCCATCGTCCACAATTGCGCGGGCTCGACCCTGGCCAGCCAGTCCACGACATTGCCCAGTACGCTGAACAGGAATGCCTCGAAGGCGCCGATGAAGGCAGTCAGCAATGTGATGGCGAGCAGGTACGGTCGCAGCCCTTGCGAGCACGTCCACAGGAACGCGAGAAAGCCCCGCGGTGGCGGGGTGGGCGGCAGGTCGGGATAGGGGTCGACCAGCCGTTCGAATACCTTGAGCACGCGGGATCTCCGTCGTTTTGAAGCCGATTCGACAGCGCGAATGGATGATCCGCGGTCGGGGCACACCGGGCGTGCGGCAATGGGCGCAGCGGCAACGGGGGGTCGATGGTAGCATCCGCGGTCGTCCCGCTCCCCTGTTCCCCCGACGTCCGGACCCGCCCCCATGAATGCCACCTTTCTGCTGGACCGCACGGCGCGCGAACTGCGCGACGCGGACGGACGCTGCTTCGATACCTCGACCCGCACGTGGACCGCCACGCCATCGGGCGCGCCCGGCGACGCGGTCGAGACCATCGATGCCGTGGCCGCGGTGGCCTGGCTGCAGCGCGAGAGCCGGCATCCGCTGCGCCTGCCCATCGCCGTGATCGGTGCACCCGGCGCGGCGACGGCGCAGTTCGTTGCGGCCATGCAGGTCGGCGAGCTGCTGGGCGGCTGCGGGCTGGTGACCATCTGCGCGGGCGACCACGGCCTCGCGCAGGCGCTGTGCGACGGCGTGAAGCGCGTGGGCGGCGTGACGATCGGCGTACTGCCGGGCGCGGATCCGGCCGCGGCCAATGCCTTTGTCTCCGTGATCCTGGCCACCGGCATCGGCGACGCGTGCAATGCGTTGATCGTCCAGACGGCGTTCTGCCTGATCGCCGTCGGCGACAGTCCGGCGGGGATGGCGCAGGCCCGGGCGGCCGGCAAGCTGGTGGTCGGACTCGCGGGCGCGGCACCGGGTCCCGCCGTCGTCCACGCGGCCGATGCGCGCGCCGCGGTTGAAGTCGTGGCGCTGGCCGTGCTTGGCGTGACGCCCGGCCCCTAGACGCCGGCACCGCGCCGCCGCAGTCGGCGGACGCGACGACTGTAATGATCGGGCACGTGCCGTGGACACAAGGAGCACGGGCCGCTGCATGGGCTGCATCAATGGTCAGGGCACCCGCGACGCGGTATCCCTGCCGATCCAAACTTTTCCGGAGTTCACGATGAACCGAATGACGACGCTTGTGGTGGCTGTGTGCATGTCGATGGCGGCCGGTGCCGCCATCGCGCAGGATGCAATGAAGAAAGATGCGATGGCCACCGATCCGATGAAAAAGGATGCCATGGCCGCCGACCCCATGAAGAAGGATGCGATGGGCAAGGACGCGATGAAGAAGGAACCCATGGCCAAGGACGCGATGGCCAAGGACGGGATGAAGAAGGACGCGATGGCTGCCGATCCGATGAAGAAGGACACGATGGCCAAGGACGGCATGAAAAAGGATGCGATGGCCGCCGATCCGATGAAGAAGGACACGATGGCGAAAGACGGGATGAAGAAGGACGCGATGGCCGACCCGATGAAGAAGGACGCGATGGCCGCCGAGCCTGCCAAGAAGTAAGGTGGGGTAACGCTGATCGGGCCGTTCTCCGGCGGCTCGATCTTTTTTGGTGCCTGGGGGCGGCGCGCCGCAGACGTCAGGCGGCGATCGTCGCGGGCCGCGCGCCGGTGAGCAGATAGTCGATCAGTTCGCGCACGGGCCGGATCTCGCTGCCGAAGGGCAATGCCGAGGCACCGCGGAAGAAGAGCCCTTTGCCGACATCGCCGCGCAACGCCGCGGCCAGTTGCGTATCGATGCAGAACTGCCCGATCCTCGCGATGCCGTCGCGCAGTCCGCACTGGATCAGGCAGTCGAATTTCAGCGTGCAGCGCAGCTTCTTGTGCGCGGCTGCGGTGAGCTTCGGCAGGTGATGCAGGTAGCTTTCGAGCCACGGCGTGCGCACGGCACGCGCCGGCAGGCCGGCGACGCTCATGAACTCGACGATGTCCTCCGGCTTCGCGTCGGCCAGCACGTGCTTGAACGCGATGTCGGCGTCGCCCTCTTCCGTGACGGCAAACGCGGTGCCGAGCTGCACGGCGGAGGCACCCAGCGCGAAGAGCTCGCGCACCCGTTCATGCGAGTTGATGCCGCCGGCGGGAATCAGCGGGATCGCGCCATCGGCGATGCCCTCGGCCTTGAAGAACGCGAGCGTTTCGGGCAGCACCCGTTCGAAGTCGAAGCGGGGATCGTTGAGATCCTCGATCTTGGCGGCGCCCAGGTGGCCGCCGGCGTAGCGTGGATGCTCGATCACGATCGCATCGGGCAGCCGGCCCTTGCGCGCCCACTTCTTCACGACCAGCGCAATGCCGCGCGCATCCGACAGGATTGGAATCAACGCGACGTCGGGCCAGGGTGCGGCCAGTTCCGGCAGGTCGAGCGGCAGGCCCGCGCCCACCACGATGGCATCGGCACCGCTGGCGCACGCCTGCCGCACGTTGGCGGCATACTCGGATACCGCGCGCATGACATTGACCGCGACGAGCCCCCGGCCGTCCGCCAGCGTCTTCGCGGCGCGGATCTCGCGGTCGAGCGCCACGAGGTTGGCCGCATCGACAGTGGCCTTGTTGCCGTTGCGGGAAAGCCCCATCAGGTCGGCGTGATGGCGCCGCAGGTCGACGCTGGAGATCGTACCGACGGCGCCCGCTCGCGCCACCGAACCGGCGAGGCGATGCGCGGAAATCCCGACGCCCATGCCACCCTGCACGACGGGCAGTACGCTGCGATGGCGTACCCGCAGCGGCGGCAGGTCGTGCGCAATACCAGGCATGGCGGATTACTCCAGCTCGATCGCGTCGCTGATGGCGGCAATGCCCGCCTTGGCGCAGACGTCGTCGTTGTCGCCGCTCGGTGCGCCCGAGACCCCGATGCCGCCGACCAGCGAGCCCTTCGCGCGAATCATCAGTCCGCCGCCCACGGCAACGACGGAGGGCAGCGCGCGGATGCCGCTCGACGGCTTGCCGGCCTGCGTGCTCGCCGCAAGCTCGGTGGTGTCGGTGCGAAAGCTGACCGCCGTGGCTGCCTTGCCGATGGCCGTCGCCGTCGTATGCGTGCCCGCGAGGTTGTCGCGCAGCACGGCCAGCGGCTGGCCCGCCCGGTCGACCACCGCCACGGCCACGGTGTAGCCGTCCTTCTGGCAGCGGGCGAGGGCCGCCTGTGCCGCATCGCGGGCGGCCGTCGTGGTCAGCGTGGTGTACGTGGTGAGGAGTTTCTGGCCCGATGCAGGCCCGATGCCGACCGCAACGGCCGCGAGCGCAACGAACAATGGTCGCCATGTGTTCATGATGAATTTTCCCCTGTTGTCCAACGACAACTAGATTACGCGCGAATATTGCGGTCCCTGCCGCTGCAGGCGCAGATAGCGGTCGAAGTTCATCGCGACGGTGCGCACCAGCAGTCGCCCGCGCGCCGTCACGACGATGCGCTTGTCGTCGATCTCGACCAGGCCGTCGGCCGCCAGCGGCGCCAGCGCTTCGAGTTCGGGCGCGAAAGTCGAGCGGAAGGGGATGCCGTGCGCCCGCTCGATCTCCGCGAAGTCGAGGTCGAAGTTGCACATCAGCTTCTGGATGACGTCGCGGCGCAACTCGTCGTCGGCATCGAGCTCGACACCGCGCAGCACCGGCAGCACGTTGGCGTCGAGCCTTTCGTAATACTCGTCCAGCGTCTTCACGTTCTGCGTGTACGCGACGCCGACCTTGCCGATGGCCGAGATGCCGAACGCGATCAGGTCGCGATCCGGCTGCGTGGAATAGCCCTGGAAATTGCGGTGCAGCTGCCGCTCGCGCTGGGCGACGGCCAGCTCGTCGGCGGGCTTGGCGAAGTGGTCCATGCCCACATACAGATAGCCGGCGCGGGTCAGCTTGTCGATGGCGAGCGCCAGGATCGCGAGCTTGTCCGCCGGCGACGGCAGGTCAGCGGTCGCGATGCGCCGCTGCGGCTTGAAGAGGTGCGGCACGTGCGCATAGCTGTAGAGCGCAATGCGGTCGGGCGAGGCGGCGATCACCCGGTCGAGCGTCGTGGTGAAGCCGGCGACGGTCTGCAACGGCAGGCCGTAGATGAGATCGGCGTTGACGGAGACGAAGCCCGTCTCGCGGGCCGTGTCGATCACCGTGCGCGTCTCCGCCTCGGTCTGGACGCGATTGACCGCCTTCTGCACCTCCGGGTCGAAGTCCTGGATGCCGACGGAAATGCGATTGAAGCCGAGCCCCGCCAGGAAGCGGATCGTATCGGCCTCCACCTTGCGCGGATCGACCTCGATGGAAATCTCGGCATCGTCGGCGAAACGGAACCGGGCGCGCAGCGCCGCCATCAGCGTGCTCATCTCCTCTCGGGAGAGGAAGGTGGGCGTGCCGCCTCCCCAGTGCAGCTGGGTGACGGGCGGGGAGCCTTCGATCAGCCCGCCGACGAGCGCGATCTCGCGCTCCACATAGCGGATGTACTTGGCCGACCGGCCATGGTCCTTGGTCAGGACCTTGTTGCACGCGCAGTAGTAACAGATGGAGTTGCAGAACGGCAGATGCACGTACAGGGACAGCGGCTGCGTGGCGCGATCGTGGTTGCGCGCGGCCAGCGCCTCCATGTATTGCGCGGCCGCAAAGCCGTCGTGGAAGCGGTCGGCGGTGGGGTACGACGTGTACCGGGGACCGAAGCCGTCGTACTTGGCGACGAGGCCCGCATCGAAGGCGAGCGCTGGCACGGGGAGCGTTACAGTGTCATCCATGGTTGCCATGGTGAAGGAACGGGTGCCCGGCGCCTTTGAGGCAGGTCAATCTGTGGCGGGTCCGACGCCGATCGGGGCCGGGGCGAGGTTGACGATCCGGCTGAAGAGGTCGTCGAACTGGTCCTGGCTGGAGGCGCCGATGAGCGGGTCGGCGTTGGTGGCGAACGCAGCGTCGATCTCGGCCCAGTCCTCCGGCAGCAGGTGTTCGCGCGCCAGAGGGAGAATGTCCATCTCTTCACTGCGCATGTGGTTGCGCTCGAACTCGACGAACGCCTCCACCCCCGCGGCAAACGCCGGAAACTCGGTGTCCCCGCCCTCGCGGTAGCGGGACAGCGTCTGCTCGAGCTGGCGGATGCGGGATGCCCCCAGCCGGTGTTCGGCCTGCAGCCGGTCGATCAGCGCCCGCGCGGGCGGATGCCGCAGGCCCAGCAGGCGGAACAGCCACTGGTCCTCCTTGGGGTGGTGCAGCCGCTCGGGAAACGTGTCGACGTAATAGATCATCGCGCCGAGAAGCTCGAAATTGGGCCGCAGCCGGTGCTCGCGGATCCCCCGAACCAGCGACAGCAGCGCATGGAGCATCGCGGCCATGGCCTGATGCTCGTTGCGGATGACGGTGATCGACTTCAAGGCAAGGCCCTCGCGTCCCGATGGACGCCGCCATTCTAGAACGGCGGCAAAAGGCGGCCTTGACGCTGGTCAAGATGCGGCAAGGTGGCCCCTGCCGGTGCCGGCGCGGCTTCTAGGCGCCGGTCCCGATCGCCTTGGTCGCCGCCATCAGGCGCTGCTTTTCGCCCAGCACCTTGTTGGCGTAGGCGGTGGTCTCGTCCTCGGCGGCGCCGTTGTATAGCTGCAGCCCTTCCACGAGGCCACCGGCCCGGCGGATGTATTGCTTCAGGGCCAGCGCGCCGATCCGGATATTGGTATGGGGCGCCAGCGCCGACTCCTGGTCGGGGGCGAACTTGTCGGTATGAAAGCGCGGGATGACCTGCATCAGGCCGACGGCGCCCGCCGGGCTTTCGGCGATCGGGTTGAAGTTGGACTCCACCGAAATGACCGCGACCAGCAACAGCGGGTCGAGCCCGATCCGGTCGGCTTCACGGTAGGCGTGGGCGAGGTACTCGCGCGTGGCCTCGGCCGAAACGCGGTACTTCTTGGCAAACAGGCTGGCCAGCGTCTCGATCTGCTGGCGCCGGACAATGGCGGTTCGGGACGGCGGCAGGCTTGCAGGGGTCACCTCGACCGGCTCGGCCGGCAGCGTGATGACGAGTTCCTGCGGCAGCAGGTGCCCGGGCCGGAACGACGCCGAGGCGGTCAACGCCAGCGCCGCGGCAAAGGCGAGCAGGATTACGGTGGCGGGTCGACATCGACCCATGTCGCGCCGGCCGGATGCGGGCGGCGCGTCGTGTATGGATGAAAGCTGTGCGTACATTGCAAACACTCCTCATGTCTATCCCGGCTGCCTCCAACCAGGCTGCGTTGCCGCTGCCAGGTAAGCCGAGGTCATGTTGCTTTGCGATTCGCTTGCGCTGTCTCCCGTTGGAACGTCGTGGTGGTTGTTTTGTGTTGTGCGTTAAATCAATGGGTTGCAGCGGTAAGCCGGCGGCGAGTATACCAGAAGCCGAAATCCCGCCAGCCTAAGCCTCCCCGGCGGCGCGTTTACCCTATGGGCGGCCCCGTGCCACCGGGGCGGCCTTGGCCGCGGCCTTGACGTCGGCTTCGAACAGTTCCTGGAGCTGGGCGGCGGCCTGGGACGTGGTCTGGATGAACTGCTGCTCGTCCTGCCGGACCGCGTACTGGGTGTCCAGCAGGCTGCGGTCGTGGGCGAGGAAGATCTCGACGGCGCGCGCGGCCTGGTCGGGCTCGACGCCGGTGGTGACCAGCGCCTGCCGGGCGGTTTCGAGGCTGGACAGCACGGTTTCGCGCTCGATGGCATCGATGTCGAGGTCGCGCAGTCGGAAGAGGTGCACCCGGTTCCGGGCGCGGGCGAGGATGGGCAGGTCGGGAAAGTGCTTCCGGACCAGCGCCGCCGTCTTCACCGAGGCTTCGACGTCGTCGATGGCCAGCACGAAGAGCTTGGCGTCCCCGGCCTTGGCGGACATCAGCACCTCGAGGCGCGACGCATCGCCGTAATAGACCTTGTTGCCGAAGCGCCGGACGAAGTCCACCTGCTGGTAATTGGCGTCGATGGCCGTGGATGCGATCCCCGCCATCCGCAGCACCCGCGAGACGATCTGACCGTAGCGGCCATAGCCCGCGATGATCACGGGGTTGCCCGGGCCGTCGATGGTGTCGAAATCGGGTGGCTTGCGCTGTTCCAGCCAGTGCTCCAGCAACCGCTCGTGCAGCGCGAAGGACACCGGCGCCAGCAGCATCGACAGCGTGACCACCAGCACCAGGAACTGGGCCGTGGCGGCGGGCAGGATCTTCTCGCCGCTGGCCGCCGCAAACAGCACGAACGCGAACTCGCCCCCTTGCGCCAGCAGCACCGCGATGCGCTGGGCATCCTCGTTGGCGGTGCCGAAGGCCCGGGCGATGCCGTACATCAGGGTTGCCTTGAGCGCGAGCAGGCCGAGCGCGCAGCCCAGCATGACGAGAGGCTGCGCGGCGAGGATGGTCAGGTTGGCGTTCATGCCGACCACCATGAAGAAGAGGCCGAGCAGCAGGCCCTTGAACGGCTCGACGTCGGCTTCCAGCTCGTGGCGGAACTCGGAATCGGCCAGCAGCACGCCGGCCAGGAACGCGCCCAGCGCCATGGACAGGCCGATGCTGTCCATCAGCAGCGCCGCGCCGATCACCACCAGCAGCGCGGCGGCGGTGAAAACTTCGCGGCCGCCATAGCTCGCCACGGCCTTCCGCGCCGGGCGCACGAGCAGCCGGCTGCCGACGATCACGGCGGCAATGGCCGCCACACCCTTCCCGGCCATCACCCAGCCGCTGGTCGGCCCGGCTCCATCCGGCGACAGCACCGGCAGCAGCGCGATCAGCGGGATGACGGCGAGGTCCTGGAACAGCAGGATGGAGAAGGCCTGGCGGCCGGCCGGACTGCTCAGCTGGCCGCGCTCGCCCAGCCACGCCAGCACGATGGCGGTGGACGACATCGCGAGCCCGAAGCCCACGATCACTGCTGCCTGCCAATTCATGCCGAAGAACAGCGCGATGCCGAGGATCG
>JANNYI010000538.1:0-5018 GCA_031410015.1 Betaproteobacteria bacterium
CCGCGTGTCCGCTGTGCGCGTGGCAAAAAATCGTCGCTCGGCTTCATCGAGACGACTTATTTTTTGCCATCGTGCACCCGGACACACGCCTTGCGGCGACTAAGCCCGCCCCAGCCGGCGCGTACCGCACCGTGCCACGCCGAACAGCACACGCAGCGCGCGGCAAACGTGCCACGCCGAATTGCACACGCAGCGCACGGCAAACGTGCCACGCCGAACAGCACACGCAGCGCCCAGCGCCGTGCCACGCCGAACAGCAAACTCAGCGCCCCGCACCGCGCCACGCCGAACAGCACACGCAACGTTCCGCGCGACCAAAGCCTGGCCTAGGGGTCCTGACGCGTGAACGTCACAGCGTGAACGTCATCTCCGACACCAGCGCGCCGGGCAGGCGGGTGCTGGCCAGCTGCCGCGACTGATACGTGCCAGATTCCAGCGCCAGCTCCGTTTCCGTGGTCAGCGCCTCCAGGTTGCTGCCCAGCATCCGGAACAGCGTGTCGTCGAAGCGCAGCACGTCGACCGGGGCCACGACCTTGCCGCCTTCGACCCAGAACGTGGCGAAGCGCGTCATGCCCGTCATCCGCGCAGCCGGGCGGTCGGAGTAGTTGAGATACCAGAGGTTGCCGATCGCGAGACCCGTGTCCAGCGCTGCCAGGGCGTCGTGCATCGGCAACGCGCCGCCGGCCATTGCCAGAGCCTCTGGCATTTCGCCGCCGTTGGCGCCGTTCTGCTGGAGACCGAATTCGAGCGAGGTGCGCGGACTCACCAATGATCCGACCAGTTCGCCGCCGCGGATCAGCGGCACGTTGTGCGGCCGCGCGAAGCCGTCGCCCTGGAACGCGGGCGCGACGCCGTTGGCGGTATCCTCGGTCAGCGTCACGCGCTCGTCCAGCGACTGGCCCGAGCGCATCTTTGCCAGCGCGCTTTGTTGCGTGGCCAGCGCGCGGCCGGAGAAACCGCCCCAGCACAGCAGCCCGGCGATTTCCTCCATCGCGGAGGGCGCAAGGTAGGCGCGGTACTTGCCCGGGTTGAGCGTGCGCGGCGGGCGGCTGATCAGCGCGAAGCGCGTGCGCGCATCGTCCATCTTTTCGTGGAAGGCCGCCCGGTCCCACGCGAAGCCGGCGTGGCTCGTCTTCACGGCCTTGTCGGCGCGGTGGTACAGGCTCCACTGCAGGTTGAACGTGGTCGTCTCGTGCCAGTTGCGCTGGCCTTCCGAGTTGGCAAAGCCGCGCCACACCGGCCCGGCGGCATAGATGCCGACGAGGTCGAGGTCACCCGCGGCGCCCAGCACGTCGTCGATCACCTCTGCGGCTGGCGTCAGCGGCGTGCTGCGGATGTCGCGCGAGGAGTGCACGTCGCTCGGCAGCAGCAGCAGCGGATCGTCGGCGAGTTCCGGCAGCGCGCTGCGCAGCCCCGCGACGATGGCGCGAACCGCGGGCGCGTCGGCGGCAAGATCGCCGGCCAGCGTCGTCACATGCGACGCATGGCGGGCGCCGTTGATGAGGCGCACCTGCAGATAGCGCTGGTCGACCGTGCCCGGCTGGCGCACCTTGCCCTGGTTCATCCGCACGAAATCGGTCTGCTCCGCGTCGAACGAGGCGGTGAATCGTTCACCGGGGGCGAGCGCCGCTTGCAGGACATTGGCGAGTTCCTCGAAGTAGGCTTCCACCGCGTCAACCCTCTCCGCCGAAGACTTCGACATCGCGAAACGCGCACGCCGGCGTGGCGTGGCCCACGCGGATCACCTGCGACGGCTCGCCCTTGCCGCAGTACGGCGTGCCCAGCACCTGCATCGTGTCGCGGTTGCCCACGCGGGCGAGGCTGCGCCAGAAGTTGGCGGAAACGCCGCGGTAATTGGGGTTCTTGACCACATGGCGGAGCTTGCCGTGCTCGATGACCCGCGCCCGCTCGCAGCCGAACTGGAACTTGTTGCGCGAGTCGTCGATCGACCACGAGCAATTGGTTTCCATCATCACGCCGTGCTCGATGCCGGCGACGAGTTCGTCCATCGATGCATCGCCCGGTTCGAGATTGAGATTGGCCATCCGGTCGATCGGCGGGCGGTTCCAGTTGTCGGCGCGCGAGTTGGCCACGCCGGGCAGGCCGGCGCGCGCCTGCGAGATGGCGCCACCCAACGGCCGCTCGAGAATGCCGTTGCGGATGAGCCAGGCCTTCTCCGCGCGCGTGCCATCGTCGTCGTAGGCGTAGCTCGCCAGTTCCTCTGGCTGCGTGGGGTCGAACGTGATGTTGAGGAGATCCGAGCCGTAGCGGTACGTGCCGAACATGTCGGGCGTGACGAAGCTGGTGCCGGCGAAATTGCGCTCGTCGCCCAGGATGCGGTCGAGTTCGAGCGGGTGGCCGATCGATTCGTGGATCTGCAGGATCATCTGGTCGGGGGCGAGCAGCACATCCATCCTGCCGCTGGGACAGTTGGGCGCGGCCAGCAACTCGAGGACCTCGTCGGCGATCCGCCGGCCGCCGCCCGCAAAGCCGAAGCGCTTCAGGATTTCGAGGCCGCCCTGCTGGCAGATGCCGCGGTAGCCATTCAGGGTGCGGCTCTGCGTCACGCCGTCGGCGTGGGCCGTGACCGCCATGCCGGGCATCACGAAGCGGAAGCGCTGCGTCACGTCGCCGCCCGTGCTGGTGATGAGGCGGTGCGACGCCGTGCGCACCTCGGCGCTCGCTTCCCAGTCGACGATGCGCGGATCGCAACCTGCCTTGCGCGATTCGTCCGCCAGGAGTTCATACCACTCACCGCGCGTGAGGTCGGCGTCGCGGTAGCCCGGCGACACGTAGCCGCCGGCGGGCTTCGGCATCGGGAGCGCTCGGGTGTCGAGCAGCGCGAGGCGTGCGGTGGACCGGGCCCATGCGGCCGCGCGTTCCACCACGGCGGCCAGGCCCGCCGGCGACAGGTCGCTGGTGGCCGCATAGCCGTAGCCGCCGTCCGCGTAGACCGTGGCCATCACGCCGCGGTCGGTGGAGGCGAGGAGCGGCATCGGCACGTTCTTGCGCACCGCGTAGTTTTCGCTGCGTTCGTCGACGAAGCGCAGCGACCAGAAGTCGGCGCGAACGTCGATGGAGGGAACCAGACCGTCGAAGGGCATGGGTAATGTCCGTGGAGGATGAGGAGCAACGCGGGGTTGGCGCCGGCTGCGGGCCGCCATTATCGCTTGCGGTGCCCGGCGTCGACGTGCCGGCGGCGCATTCAGTCCGGGTCGGGCATGGACACGGTGCCGAATTTTTCCAGCGCCTCCCCGGTAACCCGGGCGATCCGCCAATCGGGCAGCACGGTGGCCCCCATCCGCTCGTAGAAGCCGATGGCCGGGGCATTCCAGTCCAGCACCGACCACTCGAACCGGCCGCAACGGCGCGCCCGCGCGGTGGCGGCAAGCGTGGCGAGGAGCAGCTTCCCGATGCCCCGGCCACGATGTGCCGGCATCACGAACAAATCCTCCAGCCACAGCCCCGGTCGACCCAGAAATGTCGAGAAATTGGTGAAATAGAGCGCAAATGCGATCGCTGACCCGTTTTGATCGTCTTCGCGAACGATCAGCGCCTCGACCGCCGGCTTGTCGCCAAACAACGCCTCCTCCAGCGCCGGCACATCGGCGACCACCAGGTGCGACAGACGCTCGTACTCCGCCAGCGCCTTGATCAGCCGCAGCAGGTCGGGTACGTCCCGGGGCGCCACCGGCGCCAGCGTGCAGCCTGGCACCGTCATGGCAGGCGCCGGCCGAGGATCGCGAGATCGCGCTCGACGCCATCGAGTTCGGCCACCCGGGGCAGCAGCCCCCACTGCGTGAAACCCACGTTGCCGAAGAGGGCAATCGAGGGCGCATTGTGAGCGAAAACGAAGGCCAGCAGCGTGCGCAGGCCGAGCGCGGGGGCGTGGTGCAGTGCGTGATCCAGCAGCTGCCGGGCGACGCCCTGCCGCCGTGCTTCCGGCGCGACATAGGCACCGACTTCGGCGGTTGCATGGTAGGCGGGGCGGCCGTAGAACGAGCGCATCGACAACCATCCGATGGGAGTGTCTGTTGCGTTGCAAAAAACCCACAGTGGACGCCGCGCCGGGTCGAATTCGGCGAACCAGCCCGCCCGGTCCGCCACGGTCACCGGCGCGGTATCCGCGGTGGCCATCCGGCCCGGAATCGATGCGTTGTAGATGGCAACAATCGCCGGTAGATCAGCAAGTTGCGAGACCCTGATTGGCACAGAAATTTTCCGATTGGCGAAAATGCAACACCTGGCGCCCGAACATTGTAGCAATCGCCGGCTTTCGTTGGCTTGAGCCGACATGGTGTTGTAACTTTGCATGGTGTGCCGGAGAACGGGAGTGGTCAGTCCGTTCGGGGGGCATCAATCATTCAATTTCTGGGGGTTTTCCACATGAATTTTCAGCGGAAGAAAGTTGCGATCGCGCTCGGTATGGGCGGAGTCGCACTGGTCGCTGGCGGCTCGGTGTTCGCACAGGACATCCGGGTCAACGTAACCGGCTCCAACATCAAGCGGGTCGACTCTGAAACGGCCGCGCCGATCCAGACGATCACGCGCGAGGACATCCAGGCCTCGGGTCTGCAGACCATCCAGGACGTCGTCCGCCAGATCACGGCCAACAACAACGGCTCCATCTCGCCGTCGTTCACCAACGGCTTCTCGGCCTCCGGTGCCGGCGTCTCGCTGCGCGGCCTGGGTCCCAACAATACGTTGGTGCTCGTCAACGGTCGCCGGCTGGTGCCCTTCGGACTGGCCGATGACGGCCACGCGTCCTATCCCGACCTGTCGCAGCTTCCGTTCGACGCCGTCGAGCGCATCGAGGTGCTGAAGGACGGCGCGTCCGCCATCTACGGCTCCGATGCAGTTGCGGGTGTGGTCAACGTGATCCTGCGCCAGCAGTTCACGGGCTTCACGGCCACCGCCACCGGCGGCACCACCACGGGTGGCGACGGCAATCAGTTCAAGGTGGCGCTTACCGGCGGCATCGGCGACCTCACCAAGGACAAGTACAACGCGTTCATCAG
>JANNYI010000539.1:0-1406 GCA_031410015.1 Betaproteobacteria bacterium
CAGGCGCTGATCGACGAGTGCAGCGAGGACCTCTGGCCGTCGGTATGCGACACCTATCGTTACGGGAACGCGCTGCGCAACCGGCCGACCACCGTGCGCCACGAAACGCCCAAGGCCGGGCGCAACGACCCCTGCCCCTGCGGCAGCGGGAAGAAATTCAAGAATTGCTGCGGCAAGAGCTAGCCTGCCTTTTCCGACAGGTAGTGGTGCCACAGCAGCCGTGCTGCCGCCGCCCGGTGGGGGCTCCACGCGCGGGCACGCCGGGCAAGCTGCTCGGGGGTGGGCCGCGCGCGCAGGTTCCAGAGTTGGCGCACCGCCTCCATCAGAGCAAGGTCCGCTGCGGGAAACACGTCCGGACGGCGCAGCGCGAAGAGCAGATAGCAGTGCGCGGTCCACGGGCCTACGCCGTGCAGGGCATCAAGGGCCGCGATGGCAGTCTCGTCGGGCTTGGCGTGCAGCGAGTCGAGGTCGAGCATTCCAGCCTGCAGCTGGGCCGCGAGGCGCGCGAGGTAGGCCGATTTCTGCCGCGTCACGCCAAGTGATCGCAAGCCGGCCTCACCCAAGCGTGCGACGTTGGTTGCGCTGACCCCGCCTGCCGACTCAATCCGTGCATACATGGCGCGCGCCTGCGCCAGCGACACCTGCTGCTCGAGCATCAGCAAGGCCAAGGTCGCGAAACCAGGCTCGCGCGGCCAGAGCGGCGGCGGGCCGTGGCGCTCAAGGATCGCGGCGAAGCGCGGTTCGGTACGGCAAAGCGCGCGCACCGAGCGCCGTAGTCCGGCCTCGTCCACCAGCAATAATTCAGGACTTTTACCTGCCAATGTCCGCTCCTGGAGCGGATATCAAGTCAGTTGGCGTACCGGTACCGGTACAGTTCAGGCGAGTGCCGAGGCCAGAACGCGGGCCACGTGGAGCGCCTCGCGCTGCGCGCCGTCCGCGATCTGGTGCCGGCAGCTGGTGCCGTCGGCCACGACCAGCGTGTCGGAGGAGGCACCGCGCACCGCCGGCAGCAGGCTCGCCTCGGCCATCTTCATCGAGATCTCGAAATGCTCGGCCTCGTAGCCGAAGCTGCCGGCCATGCCGCAGCAGCTCGATTCGACCGTGTTGACTTCCAGCCCCGGCACGAGGCGCAGCGTTTTCTCCACCGCGCCCATGGCGGCGAACGCCTTCTGGTGGCAATGGCCGTGCAGCAGCGCCTTCTTGGCGACCGGCTTGAGGTCGAGCTTGAGGCGCCCGGCATCGGATTCGGCAGCGAGGAATTCCTCGAACAGCATGGCTTGCTTGGCGAGCGCGCGCGTCGCCTCGCCGGGGAGCATGGACTCGAACTCGTCCTTCAGCGTAAACAGGCACGAGGGCTCGAGGCCCAGGATCGGCATGCCGGCATCCACGAAGGGCTTCAGCGCGTC
>JANNYI010000540.1:0-13159 GCA_031410015.1 Betaproteobacteria bacterium
TTTGTCAGCACCATGGCAGCGGTGGCGATCTATGCGTTCGTGGCCGCGATCTGGCTGATTCCGGATCGCCGGATTTCCAGGGCGCTGGGACGCGAGCACACCAAGCCGTAGGCGAGGCCCGTAGGCGAGGCTTCAGCCTCGCGAGGTTTGCCGCCGCGGCTACCTCACGCCGGCGGCACGCACATCACGATCAGGTCGGGCCCGTCGCCTTCCGCCAGCCAGTTGCGTCCTGCCACCATCTGGTCGCGGATCGCGCGATCGATCATGTAGCGGTGGTTGGCATCGGGCCGGTTGCTGAACACGCGATAGACGCCGATGGTGCCGGCCGGGCAGACACCAAGTGTGGGCAGGATCACGTGGAAGAACTGCGGATCCTCGTTGACGAACGTGGGGAACTTGGTGGCGGTGTCGTTGCACTCCGTGGTGCCGCGCCCGAAGAAGTGCGAGTCGCCCTTGGCCGGTGGAATGTAGAAGCGGCACACCGGCGAGGTGGCGCCGCCCGGGGCCACGTAGACGTTGAACGACTGCCCGGTGCGCGCCCAGCCCTTGATCGTGACACCGGCGTCGAGGATGCCGATCTCGCTGGCCAGGTCGGTGATGAAATAGTGATCGAGCGCGGCGTTGTAGTACTCGATCACCGTGGCGACCGCCGGTGCGGCCGCGATGCTGGCCGAGAAGCCCGCGAAATTGGTGGCGACGTTGGGAATGATCGCGCCGGTGCTGCTCAGCGCGCTGGTGCCGTTGGTGGGCAGCGACTGGTACGTGACCTGGTGCACGCCGGCAAAGTTGAGCGTGCCGCCCGTGATGGAAAGGAAACCGGCAGGCATCACGTAGTCCGGCGCCACCAGCCCGAGCGACGCGAACCCGGGGGTGGCCACCAGCACGCGGCGCAGGGCAGTATCCGGCGGCAGGTTGGCGGGAAACGTGAACGTGGTGGTGCCCGCACCCGTGGTCATCCGCAACGTACGGCCGGACCACAGGTTTTCACCATTGGCGCCGGACGATTCGCGCAGCACCACGAACTGGACGGTGCCGTCGGCGTTGGAAAAGAGCTGCTCGATGCGGAACAGGTGGAAGGCGGCGTCCACCGCCGGCGCGCACAGCGCGAGGAACAGGGCGAAGATCCAGCGAGCAGTCATGGCGACTCCTTTGCCTCCGCGCGGGGAGGCCCACTCCAACGAACACCGGATGCGGCCGACTATTCCACGCCTGGCGACGCGTGACACTCGCCGCAACGAACGCTACGCTTGCGCCATGCATGCGCCACGACCATGGTACTGCCGGATGATCCTGGTGTGGGCGTTTGCCCTCGCCAGCGCCGGTGGAGCGGCCCAGGGCGTATTCGTCGTGACCGAGCCGTGGGTGCGCCCCGGCGCCGCGAACCAGGCGGCCGAGGCCTACATGCGGCTGATGAGCAGCACGGGTGCCTCGCTGATGGGCGCCCGCACCGAACTTGCCGCAACCGTGGCACTACGCGCACCCACTGGCGTGACCGTGGTGCCCATGGCACTGCCCCTGCCCGCCGCCGAAGTCATCGCGCTGCAGGCCAAAGGCTACCGGCTGGTGCTGCAGGCATTGACGCGCCGGCTACGCGCGGGCGATCGCGTGCCCCTGATGCTTACTGTGCGCCATGCCGACGGCACCGTCGCGGAAATCGCGGTCGACGCCGAGGTGCGGCTGCATTCGCCGACCGACGACCATCGCGTGCCGCACACGCATCGCTGAGCGGGACGCGCCATCGCCAAGGAGCAGCGCGGTCAGGCGCCCCGTTGCTGACCGTCGCGGCGCATGTCGTAGGGACGTTCGCCGGTCTTGGCACTGGTGTCCTGAGGGCGTTCCCGGACGATGCGCCAGATGCCGAGTGCAGCCAGAACGGCAAGGGCGGTGACTTCAAGCGCCAGCAGCGTGTTGGGGTCGAGATTGAACATGGTGACTCCTTTTCCGATTGGGTGGACACTCGCATTCGGCGAGGTCGACTTCACCGCCCCATGCTGCGCCAACGCTCCTGCGCGTGATGCCGGGGCGCTGCGCGACTGGTTGTAGGAATTTGCCGACGCCGGACGCCGGCCGTATCCGCGCCACGCCATTCAGGCGAGAATCCGGCGCATGCGACTCTCCAAATCGAAGCTGGTGGCATACCGGCAATGCCCGAAGCGACTCTGGCTGCAGACGTTCAGGCGCGAACTGGCGCAGCAAAGCGAGGCGGTCGAGAACCGGATGGCGCAGGGCAACCTGGTCGGCGCGGCGGCACAGCGACTGTATCCGGAAGGCCGGCTCATCGAGCATGTGTTCGACCTGTCCGCGGCGCTGGACGAAACCAGCGCCGCGCTGGCACAACCCGGCGACCTCACGCTGTTCGAACCCGCGCTGCGCTGCGCCGACGTTCTGGTGCGCGCCGATGTGCTGATCCGCCGCGACGGGCGCTGCCGGATGATCGAGGTCAAGGCCTCCACCAGGGTGAAGGATTCGCACGTGACCGACGCTGCGGTCCAGACGTGGGTGGCGCGCGGTGCCGGTCTCGACGTCGAGCGCGTGGAGCTGGCGCACATCGACAACCGCTTCGTGTATCCGGGCAATGGCCACTATCAGGGCCTGTTCGCTCACGCCGACATGACCGATGCCGTCGTGCCATTGCAGGAGCAGATCCCGATCTGGGTGGCCGCCGCACAGCGCGACCTGGCCGGTCCGATGCCCGACATCGCCGTGGGCAGGCAATGCCACGACCCCTTCGAGTGCGAGTTCCTCGCGTTCTGCGCGCCGGACATCACCGAATATCCGGTTGAACTCCTGCCCAACAGTTCGAAGCTCGCGCGGCAATTGCGCGGCGAAGGCTTGGCCGACCTGCGCGACGTGCCGCTGGATCGATTGTCGCGCGAGGATCACCGCCGGATCTGGCGTGCCACGCGCAGCGGCGAGGCCGAGGTGGATGCTTCCGCGGTCGCGAAACTGGCCGCCCTGCCCTGGCCGCGGTACTTCCTCGATTTCGAAACCGTGGGGCCGGCCGTACCGCTTTGGCCCGGCACGCGGCCGTACCAGAAGATCCCGATGCAATGGTCGTGTCACCGGCAGGATGCCGATGGCACGCTCGCGCCATTGCCGCCGTATCTCGACACCACGGGCGCCGACCCGCGGCGCGCATTCGCGCAGAGCCTCGTCGATGCTATCGGCGACGACGGCGTCATCATGGTCTACAACGCGGTGTTCGAGCGCGGCGTGATCATGCAGATGGCGGAGCAGTTCGACGACCTCGCTCCCGCGTTGCGCGGCATGGCGTCGCGCCTCTTCGACCTGCTGCCGTTTGCCCGCGAGCACTACTACCATCCCGCGATGATGGGCTCGTGGTCGATCAAGAGCGTATTGCCCACCGTGGCGCCCGACCTCGATTACGGCAACCTCGAGTCGGTGCAAAGCGGGGACATGGTGGAGCCGGCGTACTTCGAGATGGTGGATGCGCGAACCTCGGCTGCGCGGCGCCACGAGCTGGCAACTGCGCTCTTCACCTATTGCGAGCGCGACACCCTGGGCATGGTGCGGCTCGCCGATTTTTTCGCCTCGGCAACCTTTGCGCGCTTGGCTGCCGACTTGGCCTTGCCACCGCCGGGAAGCTTGCCCGCGTAGTACTCGAGCGCCCAGCGCGTCTTGGTCTGCTGCTCGTTGTCCTTTTCCGCCCCGGCTTCGGCGAGGAACGCCATGAACCCGCCGACCGCGGCCGCGGCCTGGATCGCCGGCGACTTGATCGATGCCTCCATCAGCAGCGCGCCGTCTTCACGCCGCCACAGTTCCGCCGTGATCGGCCACGGGCACGCCGGCGAATTGACCCGCCACCGATGCGCGGTGATCGGCCCCAGTACCGCAATCGTCGAGAAATCGATCTCGCGCCCCGTCATCTCCTTGAGGAAAGCCTGTTGCTGGGGGGTGAACAATGCCTTCAACGCACCCTTGCCGGCAGCCACGCGCTTGATGAGCCCCTTTGCCACCGGCATCGAGAATGACGCCGATTTCACCAGGCCCTTCTCGCTGGCGTCGGCCTCGATCTTGAAGTCGCTGTACCGAGTCCATTTGCTTTTCACGTCTGTGGGCACCACGGGGCGGAACTTGACCGTGCTGTCGTGCGTGTCGCCCACCACGCGGCGCGCGCGGATGATCATGCCGGCGCGCATCAGCTCGAGTTCGGGCGTGTCGAAGAAGTAGATGTAGCGCTTGGCGTCGGGGTCGACCTTGAGGCCGAAGCGCTTCAGCGCCGCCTTGACCTGGTGCTGCGGGAGGGTGATCTTGATCTCGATGGCTGCCGCGCCTTCCATGGCGAGCGCAACGCGTCCTGCCGTGGCCTTGCCTCGAGTCACCATCTGCTGTCTCCGGGAATCATTCGTCGAGCGACGTAACGCCCATTGTAACTTCGCGTAGCCCCTGTCGGGTTCGACGCCCCAATCCGCGTGGTCGTGCACCGCGCATGCGGCCAACATCCTGTAGGCGAGGCTTCAGCCTCGCAGGGGTGTAGGCGAAGCTTCAGCCCCGCGGGGGTGTAGGCGAGGCTTCAGCCTCGCAGGGGATCAGCCGTTGAGCGCCGTGGCCGCCTGATGCTCCGCCCGCACCTTGCGCCGCAGCGCCGCGGGTGCCAGCACCTCCACGGCACCGCCATGTCGCATGATGTCCAGCACCAGCTCGCGGTCATCGCGAAACGGCAACTCAAGGATGTAGCGCCCTTCATCGTCGAAGCTGCCCACCTGGTCGGGATGCCACACCTCCGCGGCCACCCACCGCGCGCGCTCCACCGAGAAGCGCAAGCGAGCCCGCTGCACCTCCTGGCCGCTGCGCACGATGCCGTGGCTCTTGCTCATGTACTCGTCCAGCGCCTTCAGCGAGACTTCCCTGGCTGGTGTGTCGACCATCTCGATGCGGCGCAGCCCGTCCACCGAAAAACTGCGCAGGTCGTTGCGCAGGTGGCACCACGTGTCGAGGTACCAGTTCTCGCGGTAGTGGACGAGGCGCTGCGGCGACACCTCGCGCGCCGAATGCTCGTTGGTGCTGCGCGCGTAGTACTCGATCTTGAGGCGCCGCCGCTTGAAGAGCGCCGCGCCCACCAGCGAGAAGTGTTCGAGCGGCATCTTGCGCGACCCGAACGAAAGCAGCCGGATGCGCTTGCGCACCTCGCCGGCCGAAGCCTCGCCTTCGCCGATGATCGCGTCCAGCCGCGCCATCAGCGGCGCGATGTGCGGGCCGATCAACCCACCCTGGTCGAGCGACGACAGCAGGTGCTGCATGGTGACCAGCGCGAAGGCTTCGGACTCCGTGAACCACAGGCCCGGCAGCTCGAACTGCTTGGCGGCCTTCGTCTTGACGTCGAACCGGTAGCCGCGCTGATCCGCATCCCAGATCACCGGCGCGTGAAAGCGGTCGCGCATGTATTCGAGGTCGCGCTTGAACGTGGCCAGCGACACTTCCAGCTCGCGCAGGAAGTCGTCGCGGGGGACCACCGTGCGCTCGTGCAGCAGCGCATCGATCTTGTAGAAGCGCTCGAGGCGATTCACTGCTGGTGCCCGGAAGGCATCATGATGGGCCGCTAACTATCAGTCCAGGGGTCGATGCAGCGCGCGCCGCAGCGCTCGAGATCGAGCGTATTGCGGGTGACGACCACCAGGTCGTGCTGCAGGCTGGTGGCGGCGATCAGGCTGTCGATGACGGGCAGCGGTTGGCCGCGCGATTCCGATGCACCGGCCATGGCGCCCCACCGCGCAGCCACGTTCGCATCAATGGCCAGCAGGCGATCGCGAAACCGCGCTGCAAGGTCCTGGCGGACCCATTGTTCGAGCGCAACGCGCTTCTTCGATGCGCTCAGCTTGGCGATGCCCTTTTCCAGTTCGCCGATCGTGATGACGCTCAAGTACAGTTCGCGCTCGTCACGTTCGCGGATCCACTTGACGACCGATGCCTTCGGCTTGGGCCGCACCAACTCCGACACAACACAGGTGTCGAGCAGCCAGCTCACAACACCACGGGCCGGCCGGCATCGCGGCTGCGCGCCAGATCGAGGTCAACACCGCCCAACGGCGACTTGCGCAGGAAATTGACGAGCGTGTCATCGGACTTGCGAGTGAGCCGCGCGTATTCGTCCGCCGCGACCACCACCACGGCATCATCGCCGCGCAGCGTGATCACCTGCGGCCCTTCGGCGGCGGCTTTGCGCACCACCTCGGACAGCCGGTTTTTTGCATCCTGAAGTTGCCAACGGGTCATCGCGCTCGCCTTGGATGTGGATTAGCTAGACAGTCTAGCTATTTTAACAACGTGGGGCAAGCGCACATCCGCCACCATCAGTGCCGGATCCGCCGATACCGGTGCCCCACCGTGGCCACGCGGCCACCGGCCACGACCACGTACAGCCCCGCCAGTTGGTCCAGCTCCGCGCCCGAGGCCACGCCATCGCGCGCGATGCGCCGCTTGGCGTCACGGTCGAGGTAGACGATGACGCCGCCGTGGCGGTCGTGCTTTTCGCGCCCGTAGTGCAGCACGTTTTCGATCTGCGCCGGCGGAATGCCGCGCTGCTGCATGCGGGAGCGGGCGTGTCGCGTAAGCATTGCGGCGAGATCCGGGGCCATCACGTTCTCCTCACAGGGCGGGTGAAGACAGTCTGGCAGCGCACTAGCTCAAAGTGTGAGCCTGCCACGGCGGATGCGCAAACGCAACCTTGGGGCCGACGGACGGCGAATCGGCCCGGGGTTGGAGTTCAGGCGTCGCGCTGGCCCTTGCCCTGCTCGGTCTTGCGGCGCAGAAACGCGGGGATCGATTCGTCGTCAAACGCAACGGAACTGGCCTCGTTCAGCGACGCAAGCCGTACGCTCATCGAACGCCGCGCGTAGCGGGCTTCCTTGCCGGACCGCTGCTGGTCCTGCTGGACGATCAGGCGTTGCATGGTCGACAGGATTGCCGTGGCCCATTCGTGCCGGGCAAAGCGCGCTTGCGCGGTCTCAACAAGCCGCTGCGCCAGCGACCAGTCGTGCGCCTCGATAGCCACGCGCACCGCATCCAGTGCATCCGCTGCGTCCAGCTCCATCGTGCGCCGCGCGACGAGCTCGTCGGCCGGCATGGCGTGCACGTTGTCCGCGCTCATCACGGCCAACGCCGGCACCGCTGCCATCAGCAACAGCGGCGTGCTGTCCGGCGTGGCCGCCTGCACCGATACGGTGATCGGCAGCGTGACCGCCGATCCCGCCGCAGCATCCATTGGCGGAATTTCGAACTCCAGCACGGCCCATGCCTCGGATGCGAACGCGAGATCCGGCAACGACCACGACAACGGCGCGCCTTCCACCGGCACGAAGTCGTTGCGCAGTTTCACGCCGACGCCAACGGGCGCGTTGACCTTGAGCACGAGGCCACGAGCGCACAGGCTGGTGAGCAGCGCGAACTCGGCCGCGAAGGGCTCGGCCAGATCGGCGGCCGTCTGGCCGTAGTAGGCGTTGCCGCGACCGGCCGCGGCCATCCCCAGCATCAGTACTTCGTTGAAGCCATCGCCCAGTCCGTACGTGGACGTGGACACGCCACCCTTCGCCATATCCTTGCATTGCAGCGTGATCTGCTCCAGGTCCTGCTCGCCGGCGTTGGCGCAGCCGTCCGACAGCAGGATCACACGGTGCACATCCTTGCCAGCAAGCTTGGCGGCGAGCTCGTCCGCCCCCGCGCGCCAGCCGCCATGCAGATTGGTGGAGCCGCCGGATTCGATGGTGGCCAGCGCCGTGGCCAGCGCCAGCTTGTTGGCCGCCGGCGTAAGGGGCGCCACCTGCACGACCTCGTCGTCGAAGGCGAAGATGGCCGCGCGATCGCCCGGCGCCAGACTGTCGATGATGTTGCGCGCGCAGCGCCTGGCTTCTTCCAGCGGGACGCCGCTCATCGAGCCCGAACGGTCCAGCACCAGGGCCAGGTGCAGCGGCTGGCGGGGGACCGAGCCTGCCGGCGGCAGTGGGGCCTGGATGCGGGCCAGCACCCGCAGCGTGGTGGCTTGCCCGGCGGCGATGGCGGCCTTTTCGGGCGTGAGCAGAAGCTGGAACGTGGAAGCGGCGTTGTTGTTCGTTGGCATGACGGGCTCCTTGGGCGGCGTGCGTTCTTGCACGTCGTAGGCCCATCATGGGCGGTCAGTCGCTCATGCGGTGAGCTTGGGCTTGTCCGGTGCCGTTCATCGCCGACTGTCAGGATCTCCCGTCGTTTCAACGTGCGGGGGCACGAATCAGTTAGCATCCTCCGATGGAACAGTTGCAGGACTTCCTGTTCGGCGCCGACGGCTCGCGCTTCACGGTGCTTGCAGAAGCCGTTCGTTACCTCGTCGCCGGCCCCGGCAATGCGATCCTCGACCTGTTCAACGTGGCCAGCCCCGCTGGATCGGAAGAGGGCTACCTGGAGCGGCAGCGCGATCTCACCATGCCGGTCGGCATTGCCTTCTGGATCGCGGTAATTCTTATTTACTTCGTGCTGCGGCGCATCCGGTTGAGCAAGGCGCGGCTTGCAGACGTGCGCCGGTTCGCGGCCGATGCGTCACGCCCGCTGACAAACTCGGTATCGGCGTGGCTACACTCCACCCGGGACAGCTGGACCGGGCGGCAGGCGTGGGGCGCATCGTGGCGCGCGGAGGTTGTGCACCTGGCGCTCTACGTGGCGATACCTCTGACCATGGAATCGATGCGGCTGCTCGTGTTCCTGATGTTCCTGCCGTTCACCGTCATGGGCTTCGGCGAAAAAAATCCATTGTTCGCGGGCACGCTCGATCATGTTTCGAGCCCCGTGTGCTGGACCTTTGTTTCATGGTGCAAGAGCCCCAGCGCCGAATTCCGGGACCTGAGTCCGGCCGAAGAGGCGCTATGCCGCGCCGGTCAGTGCCCGCCGCCCAGCACACGAATGGTCGACCCGTTCGGCTGGGTGTGGAAGCTTGCGTGGGCCGCTATTTCGCTGACGTGGATCGGGCTTTGGCGCAGGAAGCAACGGCTGCGCAACGCGCGTCCGCCGCCGGCTGCGTAGCGTTCAGCCGGCGGGTGAAGCCAGCCGCTTAATTGCCTTCGATGATGCGGATTTCGCGGTCGACCCCATCGCCCAGCGCGTCCAGCGCGGCCTGGTACGCCGGGCTGTCGTGCGTGGCCATGGCCTGCGCGACGCTGTCGAACTCGATCAGCACCGTGCGCTGTTTCATGCCGAGTTCGTAGACCACCGCGGGCTCGCCGCGCGCCAGGAAGCGGCCACCGCCCGCGGTGATGGCCGGGCCCGCGAGCTTGGCGTAGGCGGCGAGCTTGTCGGGGTTCTTGACGGCGCGGTAGGCGCTGATCCAGTAGGCTTTGGGCATGGCGGCTCCTGTTCTCATTTCAGGTTCGGGGCGAACGCCAATTCTACGGCAGGTCGAACCGAAGCCTTTCCGTCGAAGCATCCGCTGACGCTGGGCGACCTGGAGGCGTCCCTCATCGCCTGGATGCATCACCTTTGCCCCATGATAGATTCGATGGCATGTTTGGCAATCCATCCGTAGCAACAATTCTCGCGGTTGCATGTGCGCAGCGCGCACGATCCATGCGGACTTTGCCGTCATCGCTCCAGGTCCCATTGGCATTCCGCCCACGGTGAGCAACGGTCCGCACGCACCATTCTCGAAGAGCTTCCGCCGCTACCTGTGGACGCGCTTCCTCGGGACCACCGCCAACCAGACGCTGATGGTCGCGCTGGCGTGGCAGATGTACGACATCACCGGCCGCGCGTGGGACTTGGGCATGGTCGGCCTGCTGCAGTTCGTGCCGGCGCTGCTCCTCACCCTCCCTGCAGGACAACTGGTGGACCGCGTGGACCGTCGCGGCGTGCTGGCCGCGAGCCTGTTGCTGCAGGCGGTGGCGGCGCTGGTCCTCGCATGGGGCAGCCCGCGCGGATGGGTGGACCGCGACCTCATCTTTGCGATGTGCGTGGTGCTGGGCACCGCGCGGGCGCTGCAGATGCCGGCGCAGCAGGCCATCGTGCCGGCGCTGGTCACATCCGAGCAGCTGCCGCGTGCCTATGCGCTGACATCGACCTTCCTGAAATTTGCCGTGGTCGGCGGTCCGGTATTCGGTGGCTTCATCTACGCGATCGGGCCGGCGGCGGCGTATGGCTCCTGCCTGGCACTGCTGGTGGTATCGACCGCCATGGTGATGACGATCAACCGTATTCCCACGTCGCTCGCGCCAGGACCGGTCTCGTTCAACTCGCTCTTCGCGGGCGTGGTGTTCATCTGGCGCAAGAAACAGGTGCTGGGCGCGATCTCGCTTGACCTGTTTGCCGTCCTGCTGGGTGGAGCCACGGCGTTGCTGCCGATCTATGCGCGGGACATCCTCGTCACTGGTCCGTGGGGATTGGGTTTCCTGCGCGCCGCGCCCGCGGTGGGTGCGTTGATCGTCGGGCTTGCGCTGGCGCGGTGGCCATTGGCGCGGCACGTTGGGCGGCGCATGTTCGTCAGCGTGGCGATCTATGGCGTTGCGATCGTGGTCTTTGGCTTGTCGCGCGACTTCATGCTGTCAATGATCGCGCTTGCCGTCAGCGGCGGCGCCGACATGGTGAGCGTGGTGATCCGGCAGACGCTGGTGCAGATCGACACGCCGGACGACATGCGGGGACGGGTCAGTGCCGTCAACAGCGTGTTCATCGGGGCCAGCAATGAGCTTGGTGAATTTCGGGCCGGTACGGTCGCTGAGTTTGTCGGGCCGGTTGGGGCCGTCGTGATGGGTGGTGTTGGTACGTTGATCGTGGCTGGGCTTTGGATCAGGACGTTTCCTGCGCTGGCGCGGCGGGACCGGTTGCTGCTTTCACCCTGACCAACCAGCTGCCAGCCAGCCGGAGCGACTGTGCATCCCCTTGTACAATGCTCGTCCCGCGCCTGACCGGATTTCCAATGCCCCTGCCTGCAATGAGCTTCGAGCAACGCCTGGATTCGCTGCCACCAGGCACGCTGCGGGGCCTTTGCCGCGGCATCGAAAAAGAGAGCCTGCGCGTGCAGCCGGACGGAACGCTGGCCACCACACCGCATCCGCTGCTGCTGGGTTCAGCACTCACCCACCCGCACATCACCACCGACTTCAGCGAGTCGCAGCTCGAGCTCATCACCGGCGTGCACGCGAACGCGCACGCCTGCCTCAAGGAGTTGACCGAGATTCACCAGGTCGTCTATCGCGCCATCGGCGACGAAATGCTCTGGTGCACGAGCATGCCGTGCGGATTGCATGCCGACGACGCCATTCCTCTTGGACGCTACGGCACGTCCAACGTCGGCCGCGCCAAGACGGTGTACCGCACCGGCCTGTCCCATCGCTACGGCCGGCGCATGCAAACGATCTCCGGCATTCATTACAACTTTTCCCTGCCCGGCGCGCAGTCGAACGACGCCTACTTTGCGCTGATCCGCAATTTTCGCCGCCACTCGTGGCTGCTGCTCTACCTGTTCGGCGCATCGCCCGCAGTGTGCTCGAGCTTTGTGGCCGGCCGCGATCACAAACTGGAACGCTTGAGCGACGGCACGCACTACCTGCCCTACGCCACGTCGCTGCGCATGGGGCGCCTGGGCTACCAGAGCGACGCGCAGTCCTCGCTCAAGGTGAGCTACAACAGCCTGGAAAGCTATGGCGACTCGCTGCAGGATGCCCTAACGCGGTCCTATCCGCCGTATGAGGCCATCGGCATCCGCGACGGCGACGACTATCGCCAGCTCGCCACCAGCATGCTGCAGATCGAGAACGAGTTCTACGGCACGATCCGCCCCAAGCGCGTGATACGGCCGGGCGAGCGCCCCCTGCATGCGTTGCGCGAGCGCGGCGTGGAGTACGTCGAGGTGCGCCTCATGGACCTCGACCCGTTCTCTCCGATCGGCATTACCGAGAACACGCTGCACTTTCTCGACCTGTACCTCGTGAACTGCCTGCTGCGAGAAAGCCCGCCCGACACGCCTGCCGAACTTGACGCCATCGGGCACAACATGCAGCGCGTTGCCGCGCGCGGCCGCGAACCGGGCCTGACACTCACCCGCGGTGCGCAGGAGGTTTCGCTCGTCGAATGGGGCGCGCAGCTTCTCGCCGAGTGCGCGCCGATCGCCGCGGCGCTGGATGCGGCGAACGGCACCAGCGCGCATCGCGATGCATTGGCTCTGGGCGTGGCCGCGTTGAACGAACCCGCCACGACACCTTCGGCCCGCGTGCTGGAGACCATGGCGCGCGACCACGACAACACATTTGTCCGTTTCGTGCTGGCCCAGTCCGCTGCGCATCGCGAGACGATCCTGAAGCTCCCGCTTGCTGCCGATGTCGCAGAACGCTTTGCGCAGATGGCCAGCGAGTCGCTCACCCGGCAGCGGGAGATCGAGGACGCCGACACGTTGCCCTTCGATGCGTTTCTGCAACGCTACCTGTCACCGGACAGTCTCAACGTCTGAGGGCGTGGCGGGATGAAGCAATGGGAAGCCGTTGTGTTGGGGCAGGTCGAGCGAGGCGCTGAGCGACCGCACGCGCCGGCCGGTCCGCTATGCCAACCAGCTGCCACCCCAGATCGAGAGCCTCATCGTTTCCCTCAAGCGGGAGCGCGGGACTCGAACCCGCGAACGGTCTCACGCGTTACGTTGAGAGCTTCTCTTCCAGCCAGACCTTGATCAGCGATTGATAGGGAACGTCGCGGACATTGGCGGCGGCCTTGATTCGCTCAAGCGTGTGCACTGGAAGTCGCAGCGAAATGCTCTTCGTTGACGGCTTCAGATTGGGCAAGTGCACTCGCTTGGCCTGCGACCAGTCGATCAGTTCCGAGCTGTCGTGCGTTTCCCAGAAGCTGCGCTCCTGCGCTTCCGACTTGAACTTCGGCACCTTAGTCCTTGCGGTCATAGCTGGCCCTTTCCTTCCGATGCATGTCGCGCGCGGAGATAACGCGGATGAGCGTATCTCGCGATCGCAAAGTGAAAGTAATGTGCAGGTGACGGCCCTCGATCGATTGACCCAAGGCATGGAACCGTGTTTCACCGGCGGAATGCACACGATCCGGGACCATCAGCAAACGCGGGTCGAAAAACACCTGCTCCGCCTCGCTCTGCGATACGCCGTGCTTGTCGTTTTTTCGGGCGTTGCCCGAATCCCAATCAAAGCCGACGACGCGTTCGAGGTCGATCATCGATGTATATTACCAT
>JANNYI010000541.1:0-1479 GCA_031410015.1 Betaproteobacteria bacterium
TATCGAGACCACCGAGGTAAACGATGTGATCTCGGCCTCTACAGCCATGGATGGCGATTACCCGCTCGGCTTTACTCACCATCGAGAGGCAGCGCAGCTCATCAAATCGGTGACTGGTGATGTGTAGCGTCCTGTTGCCGGAGCTCTTAGTGCCTTCAAATAGGTACAAATTGAAGTCCTTTCCCGCGATGGCGCGTGCGATTCTCGACGTTCGCCTTTCGATGCGTCCACCGTGAGGCGCAACAATTGCGGTAGAACTTCCCGGCACAATTCGCCTTCGAACTCGATAGTCGAAGCCTTCTCGCTCAAGCGCGGAAAGTTGAGCAATGGACCCATATACGTCTTTACTCATGGGGAATTCTCTCTCCAGATTCGGCCACGGCCGAACAGTGTCTTTCGCGATTTAATCGAATGTCAAAGGCCTCACTTACCTAGTGCGTTTCGAATGATTTTCGCTTCATTTTTAAATCCATTTTCATCAAGATATTTCAGGAAAACTGGCAACGGAGGGATATTCCTGCAATGGCTTCCGGGGCCAGAATAGAGACCTCCTCCGGGCCCGACGTACAAGCCCCCGCCTGGTCCCGTATAGAGACCGCCGCCGGGACCCGCATATAAGCCACCCCCAGGTCCTGTGTACATCCCGCCCCCTGGGCCCGTGTACATCCCGCCGTTCGGTCCGGTATAGGCGCCACCGCCTGGCCCGGTGTACATGCCGCCACCTGGGCCAGAGTAGAGCCCGCCGCCGGGGCCGGAATATAGATCTCTCGGCCATGTCCCTGCCGGACAATCGGCGAACGCATTTGTCGTTTGGAGGGCTGCAAAAACATAGATTAAAAGTCTGCTGAGCATACGTCCCCTCACGAGCGCCTAACGTTTGACTTAAGCGGCGCCGTTAGGCGTCCGCTTGAAGGACAGGTTAGGCATCATTAGCTGCCTCGTTCTTGGGTGGAGCGACCTCGATCAAGATTGCGTAGTGACCCGTAGCGTTCTTGTTCTTAGACGGGATGATCTTTGTGGCACGACATACGCGGCGCACGCGAAACTTCGTGCCTTTTGGCGTCACCTGGTTTCGCGGAGTGATGGCAGAACCATCAGGGTTGGTGAAGTCGTCCGGCCTCTCATTGATTGAGGCGTAGATGAGAAATGCTCGAACAGCTGGACTCTTGGATCGGCGTTCGCCTAGATAATCGATGTCATGCCAGACGAGGTCCTTTCTCGAATTACTGTGCTTGATTTCAATGACCTGCCCCCCATAGGCCGTACCATTTTAAAGTAGAGAAGTCCGTCAAATTATGGAGAATGACGGACATGAAGAAGAGCAGATACAGCGAAGAGCAGATCATCGGGTTCCTGAAGCAGGCCGATGCGGGGATGCCGATCAAGGAGCTGTGCCGTAAAGGCGGCTTCAGCGACGCCACGTTCTACAAGTGGCGAGCCAAGTTCGGCGGCATGGATGTGTCCGACGCCAAGCGGCTG
>JANNYI010000542.1:0-1372 GCA_031410015.1 Betaproteobacteria bacterium
GACGAAGATGTCGTCGCCGACCAGCTGCACGCTCTTGCCCAGACGGTCGGTCAGGTATTTCCAGCCGGCCCAGTCGTGCTCGGACATGCCGTCCTCGATGCTGATGATCGGGTACTTGTCGCACCAGGTGGCCAGCACATCCGCGAATTGCTCGGACGTCAGCGAGCGATTCTCGGCGGCGAGCACATAGCGGTCGTCCTTCCAGAACTCGCTGGCCGCGCAGTCGAGCGCCAACGCAATGTCGGTGCCCGGCGTGTAGCCCGCCTTGTCGATGGCTTCCACCAGCAATTCGAGCGCAGCCTCGTTCGACGGCAGGTTGGGCGCGAAGCCGCCTTCGTCGCCAACGGTGGTGGGCATGCCGCGCGCATCGATCATCTTCTTCAGTGTATGGAACACCTCGGCGCCGTAGCGCAGCGCCTCGCGGAATGTGGGCGCGCCGAGCGGCACCAGCATGAATTCCTGCAGGTCGATCGCGTTGTTGGCGTGCGCGCCGCCATTGATCACGTTCATCAGGGGGACGGGCAATTGCATCTGGCCCGCACCGCCGAGGTAGCGGTACAGCGGCAGCGACGATTCGTCGGCGGCCGCCTTGGCCACGGCGCAGGACACCGCGAGCATCGCGTTGGCGCCGAGCCGCGCCTTGTTGTCGGTGCCATCGAGTTCGATCAGCGTGCGGTCGATGAAGCCCTGCTCGCTGGCATCGAGGCCGAGGATGGCTTCGCAGATTTCGGTATTCACGTTCTCGACAGCGCGCATCACGCCCTTGCCGAAGTAGCGCTTGGTGTCGCCGTCGCGCAGTTCGATGGCTTCCTTCGAGCCGGTGGATGCACCCGAGGGCACCGCCGCGCGGCCGGACACGCCCGACTCGAGCACGACATCCGCTTCGATCGTGGGGTTGCCGCGCGAATCGAGGATCTCGCGGGCGATGACGTCGACGATTGCACTCATTATCGGGCCTCGTAGTCGCAGATGACCCACTCGGCGATTTCGCGCAGCAGCACCACCACTTCCTGGTGCGCCGGATGCGGGCCGTAGGCGGTCAGGTCGGCGTGCGTTGCGAACGCCATGTTGATGCCGTAGTCGTAGGCCACCGGGCGATCGGTGACATTCCAGCCGTGCTCGAAACGCACAATGCCCGGACATGCCGTTTCCAGTGCGGCAAACTTGGCGGTCCAGGCGGCCACGCGCGCATCCGCGCGGGTGACGCCGGGCTTCAACTTGATCAGGACGAGATGAACGAACAAAGCGTGTTTTCCTTGTGAGTGGATCAGCGCGGCGCCGGCATCAGGGCCGCTTCGGGAAAGCCGCTGCGCTTCACGGCAGCATCGAGTTCGACCAGCGTGGTGAGAAGGCCGCGCATAAGCCCCAGAGG
>JANNYI010000543.1:0-10891 GCA_031410015.1 Betaproteobacteria bacterium
ACCACCCGTCGCTGCCGCGCAATGCGCTCGGTTATACGCATCGCGACTACGAAGGCGCCATCTCCACGCTTTGCGCGGGCTGCGGCCACGACTCCATTTCGTCGGCCATCATCCAGGCGTTCTTCGAGATGGATGTGCCGCCGCATCGCGTGGCCAAGCTCTCCGGCATCGGCTGCTCGTCCAAGACGCCCACGTATTTCCTCGGCAATTCGCACGGCTTCAACAGTGTGCACGGCCGGATGCCGTCGGTGCTCACCGGTGCCTCGCTCGCCAACCGCGACCTGATTTATCTCGGGGTGTCGGGCGACGGCGATTCGGCTTCCATCGGCCTCGGCCAGTTCGCCCATGTGCTGCGCCGCGGCGTCAACATGGTGTATGTCGTGGAAAACAACGGCGTGTATGGCCTGACCAAGGGCCAGTTCTCGGCCACCGCCGACAAGGGCAGCAAGAGCAAGCGCGGCGTCGTCAACAGCGACGAGCCGATCGACCTCGCGATGCTGGCGCTGTCGCTGGGCGCCACTTTCGTTGCGCGCAGCTTCTCGGGCGACAAGACGCAACTGGTGCCGCTCCTGAAGGCGGCCGTCGCCCATCGCGGCGCGGCGTTCATCGACGTGATCAGTCCCTGCGTGGCCTTCAACAATCACCCGGGCTCCACCAAGAGCTACGACTACGTGCGCGAGCACAACGATGCGGTCAATCGGCTTGACTTCATCAGCTCACGCGAAGCCATGACGGCCGAGATCGAACCGGGGCAGACGCAGGACCTGCGCATGCACGACGGCCGCACGATCCGGTTGCGCAAGCTGGGCGAAGATTACGATCCCACCGATCGCGTTGCCTCCATCGGTTTTCTGGAAGCGCGGCGGGCCGCGGGAGAAGTCGTCACCGGCTTGTTGTACATCGACGAAGACAGCGCAGATCTGCACGATGCCCTGCAGACGGTGCCCGGACCGCTCAATGCGCTGATGGATGCCGAACTCGTGCCCGGCAACGCGGCGCTGGCCGGCGTCAACGCCTCGCTGCGGTAGCGGCGACCGGGTGCGGGCCGCGTAGAATCGGCCCATGCGCACTGCCTGGAAGATCCTCGCCGGCGCCGCCGCCCTCGTGGTGGTGGTGCTCGTCGGCGTTGCGATCGCGATCTCCACGGTCGACGTCAACACGCTGATCGGGCCGGTCAAGGCGCGGGTCAAGGCGGTCACCGGACGCGAGCTCACCGTTCGCGGTGGCGCCGATCTCAAGTTTTCGCTCGAGCCCAGGCTGGTGCTGAAGGACGTTTCGATCGCCAACGCACCATGGGGCACCGCGCCGGCGCTCGCGACGGCGCAACGGCTCGAGCTGCAGATCGCGCTGCTGCCACTCCTGTCGCGCCGCTTCGAGGTGATCGAGCTGGCGCTGGTCGATCCGGCGATCACGCTGGAAACCGACAGCGCCGGACGCGGTAACTGGGAGCTGGGAAAGTCGGAGCTTCCCGCACCGGCCGGCGCAGCGGCAGGCGATCCCGCCAGCACGACGCCAGCGGTCGGCAACCTGTCGATCACCGGGGGCACGCTGACCTGGCGCGACGCCAAGTCCGGCCACGTCACCAGGATCGCCATCGAGAAGCTGGCATTGCGTTCGCGCAACGTGCAATCGCCGATTGCCGCGCAGTTCAGTGGCAAGGTCGATGGCGTGCCGGTGGCGGTGGAGGGCACGCTGGGTCCGCTCGAGTCGCTGCTGCAGCAGCGCTGGCCCTATCCGGTTGCACTGAAGGGCAACGTCGACGGCACGCCCACCGAGATGTCCACCAAGATCGGCAAGGAGGCCACGGCCTATGTGCTGAACGACCTCGACCTGCGTGTCGGCGCCAATGCCGTGGGGGGCAAGTTCTCGATCGTGATGGGCGGCCCGCGGCCGAAACTCGTGTTCGGCCTGGCGGCTGCGACGCTGGTCGTGGCGGACCTTCCGTTGTCGGTGGCCGCCCGGCCGGCGCCGGCCGGCGTGGCCACCACCGGCAAGGCGCGGATGTTCTCCGATACCCCTGTCGACTTCTCGCTCCTGCGCGCCGTCGACGCCGACGGCAGGATCGCAGTCGGCAAGTTGCGCTTCGCTGCGGGGCGCGAGGCCGACAACGTCAAGGTGCAGCTGTCGCTGGCGGGGGGCCGCCTCGACGTCACCGGCATCGAGGCCGCGATGCTCGGCGGCACGCTTGCCGGAAGCGCGCTGATCGACGCGGCGGCGCCCGCCGAACCGACACTGCTCGTTCGCTTCAACGGCAACGGCCTCGACCTGGGCGCCATCCTCACCGCGTTGGGCAAACCGCGGGAAGTGCGCGGCGGCAAGACCAACCTGGTGGTCGATCTCGCGATGCGCGGCACGTCGCCGCATGCATGGGCCGGTTCAGCCACGGGCAACGTGCGCGTGGTGGCGGGGCGCGCGACGCTGGTCAATACCAGGCTCGACGTCACGTCGCCGCTGGACAAGCTGTTTGCCGCCGTCAATCCGTTCCGGGAAAGCGATCCGGCCACGGAACTCGTGTGCGCGGTGATCCGCATGCCGTTCGCCAACGGCATCGCGCGCGTCGACCGTACGGTGGCGATCGAGACGAACAAGCTGGGCGTGCTCGCGAGCGGCACGCTCGACCTGCGCAACGAAACGGTCGACTTTACGATCCAGCCCAAGGTGCATTCGGGCATCCCCGTCAATATCCCGGGCCTGGCGGACCTCGTCCGCTTCAGTGGTCCGATGACCGCGCCGCAGGTGCAGGTCGATGCGAAGGCTTCGGTGGCCGCCATCGCGAGCGTGGGCGCGGCGGTGAGTACCGGCGGGCTGTCCGTCATCGGCCAGGCATTGTTCTCCAGGGTGGAGGATGGCGGCGCCACGCCGTGCCAGATCGCGCTGGGGCAGAAGGGGAGTGCCGCTGCAAGCGGCAAGGCGGCCGGCGTGGGCGGAACCAATCCACTGGAGGACGTCGGCAAGGCGGTGGGGCGCCTGTTCGGCAAGTAGGATCGGCGTTGCGCGCGCCGCGTCGCGCGGCAGTCTGCGGCTTGTTGCCTCGTCCGTCGGCGTCAGTCCGCGATGAGTGCGTCGAGCCGGAATCGCGTGATCCGCGCGACCTGCTTCAGCGCTTCGGCGAACTCGATCTCCACCGGGTTGTCCGCGCGCCGCGCAAATTCGCGCAGGATCGCGGCGCGGTCGAGGCCCTTGACGGCGACGATGAACGGAAAGCCGAACGTGGCGTTGTAGCGCGCGTTCAAGGCCGTGATCTGCGCGAACTCCTCGGGCGTACAGCGATCGAGGCCGGCGCCGGTCTGCTCCTGCGTCGAGTCGGTGGTGAGTTCGCCGCGAATCGCCGCCTTGCCGGCCAGTTCCGGATGCGCGCGCAACAGCGTCAGCTGCTCGTCGCGCGGCGCCTCGTGCACGACGCGCAGCATCGCGGCATGCAGCGCATCCACACTCGCAAACGGACCCGCGTCGTATGCACGCTGCGCCACCCACGTCGAGTGCTCGAAGATGCCGCCCAATGCCGCGTTGAATGCGGTGCGGTCCAATGCGTGCAGTTCCTGCGGCGTCATGCTTCGATCTCGGCATACGGATGCGTGGCCAGCCAATGCCGGGCAATGTCGATGCGCCGTGTGACCCACACATCCTCGTGTTTCTGCACGTAGTCGAGGAATCGCGCCAGCGCCGCAGCGCGGCCCGGCTTGCCGACGATGCGGCAATGCAGACCCACCGACATCATCTTGGGCGCGTCGAGCCCGCGCGCGTCGCCTTCCGCATAAAGCACGTCGAAGGCGTCCTTGAGGTAGTTGTAGAACTGCTCGCCGCTGTTGAAGCCCTGTGGGGTGGCAAAGCGCATGTCGTTGGTATCGAGTGTGTAGGGCACGATCAGCAGGGGGGCGACGCCCAGGCGCGTGCGTACCGGCACGTAATAGGGCAAGTCGTCGGCATAGCCATCGGCATAGTACTTGAAGTGCCCGTGCTCCACGACGAGGCGCCGGGTATTGGGACTGTCGCGCCCCGTATACCAGCCGTCGGGCGGGCGTCCGGTCAGCCGCGTGATCGTGTCGATGGCCAGCGCCATGTGCTCGCGCTCGACATACTCGTCGATCTGCTGGTACGAAATCCAGCGCCAGCCGTGGCTCGCGATTTCGTGCCCGTCGGCGAGAAACGCGTCCACCACCGCAGGATTGCGCGCCAGTGCCATGCCGACGCCGAACACGGTAAGCGGCATCGCGCGCTCGCGAAAGAGCCGCAGAATGCGCCACACGCCGGCGCGCGAGCCGTACTCATACAGCGATTCCATCGACATGTGCCGCGCCGGAAACGGCTGCGCCGCCACGATCTCGGACAGAAAGACTTCGGACGCAGGGTCACCATGCAGCACGCAGTTTTCCGCGCCTTCCTCGTAGTTGAGGACGAATTGCACGGCAATGCGGGCGCCACCCGGCCAGCGCGGGTGCGGCGGCGCGGCGCCGTAGCCCGCGAGATCGCGCGGATAGCCGGGTTCGAACGGAGGACGGGGAGAATTCATCGGATCAGGCAAAGGGCGGCGTGGAACAAGGGATCGGGCTGTATACAATGATAGCTGCAAAAACAACCGCAGCATCGGAGACGCCGCAATGGGACGCCTGACGACGCATGTGCTCGACACCGCCAGGGGATGTCCCGGTGCGGGCATCCGCATCACGCTGTATCGCAACCTCGGCGAACGCTACGCGCTGATCATGGACACGGTCACCAATGCCGACGGCCGCTGCGCCGCGCCCCTGCTCGAAGGCGCCGCGTTTTCGGCGGGTCGCTACCGGCTGGTGTTCGCGGCGGGTGACTACTTCGCCGCCTCGGGCGCCGATGTTGCCGACCCGCCGTTCGTCGACGAAGTCGTGCTCGACTTCGGCGTGGCCGACGGCAGCGCGCACTATCATGTGCCGTTGCTGGTGTCGCCGTGGAGTTACTCCACGTACCGCGGCAGCTGATCCACCTTCGCGTTTCCCGTCCCGCCACGCCCGCCATGGAAGCTTATGCGCTCGAATGGGTCCAGCTGCTGATCCGCTGGGTCCACCTCATCACCGGCATTGCCTGGATCGGCTCGTCGTTCTACTTCGTGATGCTGGACAACAGCCTGCTGCCGCCCAAGCGGAAAGCGGATGCCGACGAGGGCGTCGGCGGCGAGCTGTGGGCCATCCACGGTGGCGGCTTCTATCACGTGCAGAAATTCCGTGTGGCGCCCGCCGAGTTGCCCGAGCCGCTGCACTGGTTCAAGTGGGAGGCGTACTGGACCTGGATGTCCGGCTTCGCGCTCTTCATCGTCATGTACTACGCGCATGCCGAGATCTACATGATCGACCGCAGCGTGGCCGATCTCGCGCCGTGGCAGGCCATCGCGATTTCATTGGCGCTGATGATGGGCGGCTGGGTGTTCTACGACCAGCTGTGCAAGCGCGCGGGATTGGCGCGCGAAAAGGTCATCGCCGTCACGATGGTCGCGTTCCTTGCAGTCGCCGCCTGGGGCGTGTCGCATCTCTTCAGCGGCCGCGCGATGTTCCTGCAGATCGGCGCGATGATGGGCACGATCATGGCGTGGAACGTGTTCTTCGTGATCATGCCGTCGCAGCGGAAGCTCGTGGAAGCCAAGGAACGCAACGAGGCGCCCGATCCAATCTACGGGCAGTGGGGCAAGCAGCGCAGCGTCCACAACAACTACTTCACGCTGCCGGTGCTGTTCATCATGATCAGCAACCACTATCCGCTCACCTTCGGTCACCAGCATGCGTGGCTGGTGCTGATCGTAGTGATGCTGCTGGCCGCGCTGGTGCGCCATTTCTTCAACCTGCGGCACCGGGGCCGGACGGTCTGGGCCATTCCCGCGGCGGCGGCGGTGGGTACGCTGGCGCTGGCCATCGCGATCGCGCCGGTGGCGCCCAAGGCGGCGGCGTATTCGTTTGCCGACGTGCAGCGCATCGTCGCGCAGCGCTGCGCCACCTGCCACGCGGACAAACCCACGCAGGCCGGGTTTCTCGTCGCGCCGAAGGGCTTCGTCATCGAGACACCGGCGCAGATCGTGGCCAACGCGCAGAAGATCAACGAGCAGGCGGTGCTGACCAAGGCGATGCCCATCGGCAACCTCACCGGCATCACCGACGCGGAGCGCGCGACGCTCGGCGCGTGGCTGGCCGCCGGCGCGCCACCGCCCAAGCCGTAGGCGAGGCTTCAGCCTCGCGGCAAAACCCCTTGTTCGCGCGGGCAACACCAACTGTGCGCCTAACGGTAAAGCATGCCGGGCAGGGGGCGGCGCGGCGCATTTGGGAGCGCGCCTGTTCAGGGCGCCAAGCGAGCAAATGCAGAGGGCCGCACCGTGCGCGGTATGCGCGCGGCGCAAAATTCATGCAGCCACTTCAAAACAACTGCGATTGCTCCGGCTTGCCCTGTTCGACCGATTCAACCGGCGCTGCTTCCGACGGCAACGCCGCGTCCTCCACTACGCGCTCCAGCAGCGATGCGTCGTCGTTGCGAACCGCGTTGACGCGCGTGGACACCGGATACCAAGTCATCGCGCTCGCGGGGAAGGGCGTGAAGAGATCGGCGACGTCCGTCGTGGCGACGTCGAGCCAGCGCTCGTAGTCGTTCAATGCCACGATCACCGGCATCCGGTCGTGCAGCGGTGACAGCAGCGCATTGGCCTGCGTGGTCACGATCGTGCACGAGTCGATGACCTCGCCTTCCGGCGACAGCCAGCGTTCGGCCAGGCCGGCAAAGGCGAACAGCGCGCGATCCTTCATCCCGATGTGGATCGGCTGCTTGCCGCCCGCGGCATTCTGCTTCCACTCGTAGAAGCCATCCGCCGGCAGGAGAATGCGATGACGCCGGAAGGCGGTGCGGAACGAAGGCTTCTCGGCGATGGTTTCGGAGCGAGCGTTGATCATCTTCGCGCCGATGGAAGGATCCTTGGCCCAGCGCGGCACCAGCCCCCAGCGCATCGTGACCAGCTCGCGCAGGCCCGCCTGCGATCGCCGCACGACCGGCACCTGCTGCATCGGCGCGATGTTGTACCGCGGCACGATGGACGGCGGCATCGGGAGGCCGAACGCCAGCGCGATGGCGGCCGGGTGCGTATGCAGTTCGTAGCGTCCGCACATGATGGCGTCGGCCGGCGCTGCCCGGCCGGTCAGGGCTCCTGCGGCGCCGGCGCCGGCCGGTCGGCGAGGAGCTGGTGCGCCGTGCGTGCGACCTGCAGCGTGTCCCAGTACGCATACGCGCCGACGGCGGCGGCGCCCACCAGCGGCACCCAGCGCGTGGCGGCCGTGCCGGCCACCCGTTGGGTGACCCCCACGCCGATGCGATTGACGATTCCGCGCAGCGCGCCGCTTGAAACCTGTTGCGCGATCACGCGCTGGCCGGTGCGCACGACGACGTCGCGCAGCACCTGGCTGGCCGCGTGCCGGAACAGGCAGTACAGCATGTGGACGCGCGTCAACTCCGCCGTGCGGCCATAGACGCCGAAGATGTCCGCGACCATCTGCCGCTGCGTTTTCCAGATGAGGTAGAGATCGGGCAAAACGGTGAGCATGCCCAGCGGTCCGGGCGGCAGCGCGAGCGAACCGGACAGCAGTGCCGCCTGCCTTGCCGCGCGTTTGGCAATGGCCTCGGCCGCCGCATGGGGGTCGGACATCGCGTGGGTTCGCGGCGCCGGGACCACGGCAATGGCGCGCTCGATTGCTCCCTCGACGTCGCGCAGCGGTTCGACGCGGACAACGGGCGAGGCGGAACGGGAAATGGGACTCATGGCGAGGGCCTTGCCTCCAACATGGGGTTGTCGCGGCCTGATCGCCAGTGCAGGCGCAATCGCCGTTGATCCACTATAGGCCGCGCGCCGGGCCGGCGGCAACTGCGCAGACGGCCCGGGATGCGGCCTGACGCTACAATGGACCTCTTCTTCCGTGCGCGGTTCCCATGCAGATTGCCCGTTGGATTCACTTGCTCGGTGTCGTCGTCTGGATCGGCGGCATGTTTTTCGCGCACATGGCCCTGCGCCCGGCGGCCCAGGCCTTGCCGCCGCCGCAGCGGCTGCCGCTGCTGGCCGCCACGCTCGCCCGGTTCCTGCCGTGGGTGGCGGTTGCCATCGTCGGCATCCTCAGCAGCGGCGTGGTCCTCATTCACCTGTTGGGCGGCATGAAGGGCGTGGGCCCGGCCGTGCACACCATGACCGGCATCGGCGTGGTGATGGTGCTGGTCTATGCCGCAATCGTCGCCGGCCCGTTCCGCCGCCTGCGTGGCGCCGTCGCCACGGGCGAATGGGAGCGCGCCGGCGCCGCCATGGCGCAGGTGCGAATGCTGGTGGCCGTGAACCTCGTGCTGGGCCTCGTCACGCTCACGGTCGCCGTGCTCGGGCGTCAGTAGCCCCCGCTCGCCATGAAAATCTTCGGCTTCGCGGGCTGGTCGGGCAGCGGCAAGACGACGCTGATCGAGGCGCTGATCCCCGTGCTGGCGCGGCAGGTGGGCCGGGTGTCGCTCGTCAAGCACGCGCACCATGCCTTCGACGTGGACCAGCCGGGCAAGGACTCGTGGCGGCACCGGCAGGCGGGCTGCACCGAGGTGCTGGTGAGCTCGGGCGTGCGCTGGGCGCTGATGCACGAGCTGCGCGGCGACGCGGAACTTTCGCTGCCGGAGGCCCTGTCGCGACTCTCGCCATGCGATCTCGTGCTGGTCGAGGGGTACAAGGCGTATCCGATGCCCAAGCTCGAGATCTGGCGGCCCGGCGTGGGCAAGCCGCCGCTTCACCCGCAGGACCCCCATATCGCGGGCATCGCCACGGACGATGTGCCGGCGGCGCGGGCGCTGTCCACGCTCCCGGTGTTCCCGCTGGACGATGTCGACGCAATCGCAACATTCGTCCGCGAAAAGGCCCGCGGTGGGGCCGCCTGATTGACTTCCCGGCCTTCACCGGAGTAGGTTGAACTCTAGGACGTCGGTATTGCCCAAACCTGTTCCCGGACCCGTCGCGAAGGATTTGTGCGAGGCGGGTCAGGCAGTCGTCGCCGTCCGAAAAAACCATGAAGAATCCTGTGCTTGCCTCCTTCCTTGCCGCGATGCTGCTGATCGCGGCGCCGCTTGCCGGCGCGCAGGAGCGCCCGGCCGCGGCGGCCGCCGGCGGCTTCTACGGTGGTGTGGCGCAACGCGCGGCAGGCGCCGAGGGCCTCGGGCTGTCGTTTGGCCACCTGGCGTCCAGCTGGAACAAGTTCGCCCTGCCGGTAACCGATGATGGCGGGGTACGGCTGATGGCCTTCGGCGGCTATCGCTGGAGCAACGACCTCGGCATCGAGGCCGCGTTCGGGACCGCAGACCGTCTGGTGCCGATGCCGCTGTCCGCCAGCGCACGCGGCATCGGGCTGTCGCTCGCGGGCGGCAGCGACCTGTCCACGCGTGCGCTCAACGCCGACGTCTTCACCACCTGGGAGTTCCGCAAGCGCTTCGCGCTCTACGGCCGCCTGGGCTATGCCGCCAGCGAGGCTGGGCCGTCGTATTACGCCGGCTCGGTCGTGGATGTTCGCCGCAATCGCGACGGCGTCAACTACGGCGTCGGCCTGCGCTACGACATGACGCAGGCGCTGGGGCTGCGTGTCGAATACGCCCGCTTCGGGCGGTTGCCCGGCGATGCGGTCAACGGGTTGCTGCAGGAAAACGACCAGCTCCAGTTCGGCGTCCAGTTCCGCTTCTGACGCGCGCGGCGGGGTGCGCCCCCGGCCTATAATCCGGGTTCCGCTTCGAGGGACCTCATGCCCGATTCCCGCGCCGCCGTGCCTGCCGTCACCACCATTCGCCTCGTTTACCTCGCCAGGTTGCGCGAGGCCTTCGGCCGCGCCGACGAGGACATGGCGCTGCTGACCGCAGCGCCCACGGTGGCCGCGGTGCTCGCGATGCTGCGCGAGCGCGGCGGCGTGTGGGCGGACGAACTGGCCCCCGGCCGTGCCGTGCGGGTGGCCCTCAATCACACGGTGGCCGGCGGCGACGCGCCGCTGCGCAACGGCGACGAGGTGGCGCTTCTGCCTCCCGTCACCGGCGGCTGAACGACGGGCGCGCGCGATGCCGGTACGGGTCCAGACTGAAGACTTCGACGCCGGCCGCGAGATCGCTGCCTTGCGCGGGACGGATCCGCGCGTGGGCGCGGTGGCGTCGTTCATCGGCACCGTGCGCGATGTGAATGATGGATCGCCTGTCACTGCAATGACGCTCGAGCATTACCCGGGCATGACCGAGAAGGCGCTCGCGGCCATTGTCGACGAGGCGCGCGGGCGCTTCTCGATCGTCGACGCGCTGGTGATTCACCGCGTCGGCCCCATGCGCCCCACCGACCAGATCGTGCTGGTGGCCGTCACCAGCGCGCATCGGGGCGACGCCTTCGATGCGTGCCGCTTCGTCATGGACATCCTCAAGACGCGGGCGCCGTTCTGGAAAAAAGAGGACACTCCCGGCGGTGCACGCTGGGTGGACGCGCGCGTGTCCGATGCCGCGGCGGAAGCGCGTTGGGGCAACGAGGTAGAGCCCTGACGGCGCAATGCACCTGTCGTAGCTGCACCCCCGGTCAGGCTGCTGCCTGCACCTGCCGCCATCCAATCGAAATGACCCGGACATGAAACGAGAGATCACCCGCACCACGCTGGCGGTATTGTCGATAGGCGGGCTGATTGCGGCATCGTTCTGGATCGTCCGGCCGTTTCTGGGCGCGCTGATCTGGGCCACGATGATCGTTGTGGCCACCTGGCCGCTGCTGTTGGCGCTGCAGCGCCGCCTGGGCGGGCGGAGGGCGCCGGCAATCGCCCTGATGACGCTGGCCATGCTGCTGGTCTTCGTCGTGCCGGTCTGGGTGGCCGTCAGCACGCTCGCGGACTATTCCGATGAGGCCGCCACCTTGGCGAGG
>JANNYI010000544.1:0-5463 GCA_031410015.1 Betaproteobacteria bacterium
CTCGACGGCCATCACCGGGGCATTCCCCACGGCCGTGACCAACACGGGCATCGGGCAGCAGTTGCGGCAGGTGGCGCGCCTCATCGATGGTCGCGGCGCGACGGGCGTCAAGCGCCAGTTCTTCTTCGTCGGCGTCGGTGGCTACGATACCCATTCCAACACGGTCACCAACCAGACCAATCTCTTCAACCAGCTGTTCCCGGCAATGAAGGCGTTCTACGACTACACGGTCGCGGCCGGTGTCGCCAACGATGTCGTGCAGGTCACGATGTCCGACTTCAATCGCACGTTCATCGGCAACGCCAACCAGGGCGTGGACCATGCGTGGGGTGGCCATCAGGTCGTGATGGGCGGGTCGGTCAAGGGCGGCAACATGTACGGCTCGTTGACGGACCTCGTGGTCAAGGGGGGCCAGGATTCCGGTGGCAACGGTTCGTGGATTCCCGGCATCGCGGTCGACCAGGTCGGCGGCACGCTCGGCAAGTGGCTGGGTATGCCGGGCACCGACATCGCCCAGGTGTTTCCCAACCTCGCCAACTTCTCGACGCCCGACCTGGGCTTCATGCTCTGACCATCATTGCCACGGGAGTGCGGCCTCCGGACCGCACGTAGCGCTTTCCTCCCAAAGCCGAATCGCCTGCCTCAGGTTGCAGCCGGTTCGGTTTTCTTTTGGGCGTGCGCGAAATGGCGCGACGCGGATCATGCCACCTGCGCGGCGTGGCGCGCGATCAGCGCCGTGGCGAGTGCGTGCAGCACATCCGGCACCACGGGCTTGCCCAACAGCGTGAAGCCCGCGGCGCGCGCCATCGCGTCCGCCTGCGCGCTCGTGTCGCCGGGCACGATCAGGCCGGGAATGCGCACGCCCAATGCGTCGCGCAGGCGATGCACCGCATTCACGCCGTCGTGGCCGGCAGCCAGGCGCAGGTCCGCCACGACAAGGTCCGGCAGGTGGTCGAGGTCGTCGACGCGCGCCAGCAGCGTCGCCGTGTCAGTCGCGCCAACCACCTCCGCGCCCCACGTCTCGAACAGCACGCTCATTGCATCCAGTGCGGCGGTGTCGTCGTCGATCACCGCGACGACGCTGCCCGCGAGCGCCCCGCAACCGCTGGTGCGTATTGGGCGTGCCGCGGCGTCGACCGTCCGCAGCGGGCGAGGCAGCCCGGCCGCGGCCGGCGCGGTAACGCGAAACCGCGAGCCGCGGCCCACGCGCGATGTCACCACGACCTCGTGCCGCAGCAGCACGGCGAGGCGACGCACGATCGCGAGGCCCAATCCCATGCCGCCGTGGGCAGGGGTGCTGCTGCTGCGAACCTGGTAGAACTCCTCGAAAATACGGGCGCAGTCGGCCGGCGCGATGCCGATCCCGGTGTCGACCACGTCGATGGCGACCGCATCGCCGTGCCGACGCGCCACCAGCAGCACGCCGCCGCTTCGCGTGTAGCGCAGCGCGTTGCAGGCGAGGTTGCGGATCACCCGCTCCAGCAATGCCGCGTCGCTGACCACCGCATACGCGGACGCGCGGGCGCGCAGCGCCAATCCCTTGTCCGCCGCCAGCGGCTGCAACTCGGCCAGCACACGGGCGAAGAGCGGCGCCAGCGCCACGCGTGACCATGCCGGCGCGAAGCCGCCGACCTCCAGGCGCGACAGGTCGAGCAGTTGTTCGAATTGGCCCTCCAGCGCCGCGACGGCACCCTGTACGCTGCGAACCAGCGGCTTCATCTCGGTGCCATTGGCGCGCACCGCCAGCGCGGCCGTGTAGAGGCCCAGCGCGTGCAGCGGCTGGCGCAGGTCGTGACTGGCGGCTGCCAGCAGGCGGCTCTTGCCCCGATTGGCCGCTTCCGCCGCGGCGCGCGCCTCGTCGGCGGTGCGCGACCTCGCCTTCAGTTCCGCGATGAGATCGAGATTTTCGTAACGCATCGCGAGCGAGCGCGTCAGGACATCGTTCAGCTGATGCCCGAACAACAGCACGAATGCACCGACCACGCTCATCACCACCGCGGTGTAGACATGGACCTGGCCCGCCTCCAGCGCAACGCGGATGATGATCGGCATCAGCGCCGGCAAGACGAAGCCGTAGAACGCCGGACGATAGACGGCGGTGAGGTTGAGCCCGCCCAGCACGACGCCGAAGATGCAGACGATCAGCAGCGCCTGATGCGCCGTCGACGACGGAAACATGACGAGCCCGGCGACGCCCCAGAGGACGCCCCCCAGCGTCGAACCGACCGTCCAGTAGCGGCCCCAGCGCGCGGCGGCGTCGATGCCGGGCTGCTCGCGCCGCCACGCGTGCGCCAGCACGCCGCGCCACGCCTGGTTGGCCACGATCAGCGCGCCCCATGCGGCCATCCACCACGGCGAAACCTGTCCCCACATCACCGTGCACAGCAGCGTGCCGCCCAGGAGCATCGACGCGGACGTGCGATGCCAGCCGGCGTAGAGCTGCGCCACCTGGTCGGCGCGCGCGCGGGCGAGCATCGCCGGGGGCAGCGCAAGTCCGTTCATGCTCGATCCGCGTGCGTGGCAACGGCGGTGGGATCAACTGACGCGGCGTGTCGACTCGACGTCGATGCCGCGCCGCGCCAGTTCCACGATGGCCTGCGACCGCGAATGCACGTTCAGCGCCTTCAGGATGGCGCTGATATGGACCTTGACGGTGCCCTCCGACAACCGCAGGTCGCGGCAGATCATCTTGTTGGGCTTGCCCTGCACCAGCAATAGCATCACGTCGCCCTGGCGCTGTGTGAGTCCGAGCGCGTCGATGTTGATGCCGTCGAGCCGTGTCCGCGGCGCGCGGGCGATGTCGCGAGTGACGTGCTCGCCGCCGGCCAGCACCGTTCGCACTGCGTCCAGCAGCAGGTGAGGACTCGCCGTCTTGGCGATGAAGCCGCGCGCGCCTGCGCTCAACGCGGCGCGCACCGTCGCGCCATCGTGGGTAGCAGAAAGAACCACGACGGGAAGGCGCGGGTGGTCTCGCCGCAACTCGCCCAGCAGATCGAGTCCGTGTGCGCCCGGCAGCGCGAGGTCGAGCAGCACGAGCGAGCAATCCGGGTGGCGCGCGAGCATCACCAGTGTCTGCTGGCGATCCGCGGCGCCGAGAATTTCGAGCTTCGGCTCGAGGCTTGGCAGCACCTCGGCGAGCGCGTGCAGGATCAATGGATGGTCGTCGACGACAAGGATCTTCATGGAGCCTCCGCGGAAGTCATTGCGCCGGCACGATGACCGGCGACGCGACTATGCAACGGCACGGAAGGCGAAACTACTGTCGGAAACGACAGGTATGAATGGAACCCGGGTCAATGCCCGTAGGCGAGGCTTCAGCCTCGCAGGACGGTCCCCGGATGCCGCGCGAGGCTGAAGCCTCGCCTACGGCACCACACAGGACCATGCGGGCCACCGGCGATCGCGCCTACTCGTGCCGCAACGCGTCGATGGGTGCGAGCCTCGACGCGGTACGCGCCGGATAGAAGCCGAAGAACACGCCGATCGCGCCGGAGAAGCCCACCGCCAGCACGACGGACGCGAGGCTGACTTCCGTGCGCCACCCGGCCAACTGACCGACCGCGATGGATGCAGCCGCGCCGATGACGATGCCGATCAGGCCGCCGATCAACGCGAGCGTAACCGCCTCGACCAGGAACTGCGTGAGGATGTCGCGCCCGCGTGCCCCCACGGCCATCCGCAGTCCGATCTCGCGCGTGCGTTCGGTGACGGAGACCAGCATGATGTTCATGATGCCGATGCCGCCGACGACGAGCGAGACCGACGCGATGGCGGCCAGCAGGTAGGCCAGCACCTTGGACGAGGCCTCCTGCGCCGCCAGCACTTCGGACAGGTTGCGCAGGAAGAAATCGTCCTCCTGGTTGGCGGCAAGCTTGTGGCGCTGGCGCATCAGGTCGCGCATTTCCTGCTCGGTGACCGCCATGTCGGCGCCGTCGCGCGCGCGCACGGTGATCGAGCCCACGTTGCGGCTCTTGACCTGCTGCCCGCCCAGCACGCGCTTGCGCGCCGTGGTGATGGGGATCAGCACGACGTCGTCCTGGTCCTGCCCGACCATGCTCTGGCCCTTGCGTTCGAGAACGCCGATCACCGTGTGCGGCACGCGCCGGATGCGCACGGTTTCGCCAACCGGATCGGCTTCGCCGAACAGCGACCGCGCCACCGTCTGCCCCAGCAGCACGACCTTGGCGGCGGCATCCACGTGCGATTGATCGAAACCCTTGCCGCTGGCTACTTCCCACTGCCGCGTCTCGAGATACTCCGGCGTGGTGCCCTGGATCTGGGTGGCCCAGTTGCTGTTGCCGAACACGACCTGGCCGTTGCCGCGCAGGATCGGCGCGGCGACCTGGATACCGGGTACCTCGCGCATCATCGCGTAGGCGTCGTCCTCGGTGATCGTCAACTGCGTGCCCGAGCCCTGGCGCGCGCCGCCGGCAGTGAAGTTGCCCGACAGCACGATGATGAGGTTGGAGCCCAGGCTCTTGATCTGGTCCTCCACGCGCGCCTGCGCGCCGGCGCCAACGGCCACCATCGTGATCACCGCGCCCACGCCGATGATGATGCCCAGCATCGTCAGCGCGGAGCGGAGCTTGTTGACGCGCAGCGCAGCCAGCGCGACGCGCAGCGTGGCAAGGAAGTTCATGCGGTGACCGCCGTATCCTCGGCCTTGCGCGCCGCCAGCGCCGCCGCGGCGTCCGCGGGCGAACTCTTCATGTCCGACACGAGCTTGCCGTCGCGGAATGCGAGAAGACGGGAGGCAAAGGCGGCGACTTCCGGCTCGTGCGTGACCACGATGATGGTGATGCCGTCATCGCGATTGAGCTGCTGCAGCAACGCCATCACTTCGAGGCTGGTCATCGAATCCAGGGCGCCGGTGGGCTCGTCGGCGAGGATCAGCTTGGGATCGTTGACCAGCGCGCGGGCGATGGCCACGCGCTGCTGCTGGCCGCCCGACAGCTGCGCCGGATGGTGGTCGGCGCGCGCGCCAAGTCCCACCTGATTCAGCTTGCGCAGTGCGCGCTCGCGCCGCTCGGCCGGCGCCACGCCGCCATAGAGCAGCGGCAACTCGACGTTGGCCTGCGCGGAGGTGCGCGGCAGCAGGTTGAACTGCTGGAACACGAAGCCGATCGAGCGGTTGCGGATGCCGGCCAGCGCATCGGTGGAAAGTCCCGCCACATCCTCGCTGTTGAACCGATACTCCCCCGATGTGGGCACATCGAGACAGCCGACGAGGTTCATGAAGGTGGACTTGCCGGAACCCGACGGCCCCATGACGGCGACGAACTCGCCCGCCTCCACCGTGAGGGTCACGTCGGTCAGCGCCCGCACCTCGGTGGCGCCCGAGCCGAACCGCTTGACGATGTCGACCATCGCCAGGGTCGGCGCCCCGCCCGCCGCAGCGCGGCCGTCGATCCCATCGATCCGATCCTCGGTCATCGCGTCCCCTCCGTGGGTGTGATCGCCCGC
>JANNYI010000545.1:0-2787 GCA_031410015.1 Betaproteobacteria bacterium
TTCCGTGGAGGACGACCTGTGCCGCCGCGTCGCGAAGCTCATTACCGAAGGCCGCGTCGTCGGATGGTTCCAGGGGCGCATGGAATGGGGGCCTCGCGCGCTGGGCAACCGCAGCATCCTCGGCGACCCGCGCCGCGACGACATGAAGGAGCTGCTGAACCTCAAGATCAAGCGGCGCGAATCCTTCCGGCCTTTTGCGCCCTCGGTCCTGCGCGAGGCGGTGCCCGAGTGGTTCGAGTGCGACGACGACGTGCCTTTCATGATGCAGGTCTATCCGATCCGGGAGGAAAAGCGCGCGCTGATTCCCGCGGTCACCCATGTGGACGGGTCGGGGCGTTTGCAGACGGTCACGCGGGCAAGCAATCCGAGGTACTACGCGCTGATCGAGGCGTTCCGCACGCTTTCGGGCATCCCCATGGTGCTGAATACCTCGTTCAACGAGAACGAACCGGTGGTGTGCAGGCCGGAGGAGGCACTGGATTGCTTCCTGCGCACCCGCATGGATGTGCTCGTTATGGGTGAGTGGGTGCTTGTGCGGCCCGGCGGGGAGGCGATGGCGAGCAAGGCCATCTTATGAAAGTCGACTCTGACCCCAATTTATAAGGCTTGAGGTTACTTTGGTGACGATTATTGGGTAGACTGCGATACGTGTGGTATTTGGCATGGGCAGGACGAATCGACAAAGTGTGGGTATATGGGGCAGGGCGATCTCGATGTTTGTTGTAAGAAAGCAACAAATTCCGATCCATTCTCATCAAATACCTTTCAATCTTCCTTTAGTCAAGTGAATAATAAGGCTAATTGCCTTTTGGCATGGAGCGCTCTATGAGCCTGATCTGGAAAGCTCGACCAATGCACGCCGCAGGCATGGCGTTGACGCTGGTGTTTTCCGCCGGCGTGTCTGCTCAGGGCACCGCTCCGCAGGGTTCGTCTACGCAGGGACCCTCCATGGGTTCGGCCACAGAGATGGCGAGGCCCTCCGAGGCTGTGACTCCGCCGGGGGGGATCCCGGTTGGCCCGATGGTCGCCTATCCCACGCTCGACATTTCGGCCGGCAATAACTCCAACCTGTTTTCCAGCAACATCAACAAGCGCAGCTCCAACCAGACGATAGTCTCCCCGGCCATCAAGTTCGAAGCCAAGCCGGGCACGCACAAGTTCGACATTACGTTTCGCCTCGATAACGGCACCTATTGGGACAGCCGCAACGACGATTACACGAACTACTCCGCGATAGCCAACGCCGACCTGGCGATTTCCGGGCGGGCGGGCCTCAAGGTTCGGGCGGAGTACCTGTATGCGGTGGACCCGCGCGGATCCAACGACCGTGCCGCCTCCGCCACGCCGGACGAATACGTCAACCAGGGCATCGGCGGGATCTTCAGCTACGGCGCGCCCGGTGCCCAGGGGCGCATCGAGATCGACGGCGCTGCGTTTACCCGGCGCTACCAGAACAACCGCAACACCACGGTGATCAGCGACCGCGACACCACCCAGCTCGGCGCCACGTTCCTGTGGCGCGTAGCGCCCAAGACCGAGATCCTCGGTCTGGTGCAGCGGCGCGACATCGATTACATCCTGTCGACTTCGACGCAGGATTCCACCGAGACGCGCTACCAGGCCGGCGTCAAGTGGGAGGCCACCGCCAAGACGACCGGCATCTTCAAGGCCGGCCGGCTGGAGAAGGAATTCAACACCGGCGCGCGCACAAACTTCTCCGGCGCGAGCTGGGACGCGATTGTCCGCTGGAGCCCGCTGACCTATTCGGTGTGGGACTTCACCACCTCCAAGCAGACCAACGAATCGACCGGCACGGGTGACTTCCTCCTGACGCAATACTATGGCGCCGTCTGGAACCACGCCTGGAACAGCCGGCTTTCCACGGCGGCCAATGCCAGCTGGCGCGAGGACGAATTCCGGGGTACCGGGGGCGGGCGCATGGACAAGACCTCCGTGCTGGGAGCGAAGGCGACCTATCAATGGCAACGCTGGCTGCGGCTGGGGGCTGAATACACCTATACCGACCGTACTTCGAACAACAGCACCTTCGACTTCTCGCGCCACCTGATCATGTTCACGGCCGGCGCCACGATGTAACTGGTCCGGGCGCGCTGCCGGACGGGGGCTGGCGCATTTGATTGTTGCTATACTTTCTCCCCCTGATTTCCCTGCTTTCCCGCACGTCCCCATGCGCCTACGCTCGCTCTTCGCCGTTGTACTGTTTGCGGGCCTCGCGTTGGCCGGCTCGGTCGCGAGTGCACAGTCGCAGGAAAGCTCTTTTTCGAACTACCGGCTGGGCGCTGGCGACGTCGTCTCCATCCAGGTGCTCGGCGAGGACGACCTCAAGCGCGAAAAAATCCGCCTCTCGGATGCGGCCACGATTTCATATCCGGTCCTTGGCGAGATCCGGTTGCTCGGCAAGACTGTAGGGGAGCTCGAAACCCTGATCCGTGAAGGCCTCAAAGGCCGTTATCTGCTGAACCCGCAGGTGACTGTGACTATCGACCAATACCGGAATTTCTTCATCAACGGCCAGGTGGTGAGCTCCGGGGGGTTCCAGTATGCCCCTGGCCTTACCGTACGCAAGGCGGTCTCGATGGCGGGCGGGTTCAAGGAAAGAGCCTCCCGGGACAAAATATTCATCATTCGCGAAGACGACCCGAAGCAGGTTCCGCAGAAGGTGGATCTCAATACGAGCGTCAAGCCGGGCGACATCATCACCGTCGAAGAGAGTTTTTTCTGAGTCCCGGCGCGTGAATACGGTCGCCGACAAGGCCATTCCCCTCG
>JANNYI010000546.1:0-4280 GCA_031410015.1 Betaproteobacteria bacterium
CCTATGAGTCGTCGGCGCGCGAAGGGCTGATCGTCGACGAAGGCGTGATCGTCGAGATCGTGCGACCGGGCACCGGCGACCCGGTGGCCGACGGCGAGGTGGGCGAGGTCGTGGTCACCTCGGTGTTCAACACCGACTATCCGCTGATCCGCTTCGGCACCGGCGACATGTCGGCAGTCATGGCCGGGCGCTCGCCGTGCGGGCGCACCAACATGCGCATCAAGGGCTGGCTTGGGCGTGCCGACCAGACCACCAAGGTCAAGGGCATGTTCGTGCACCCCGGACAGGTGGCCGCGATCGTCAAGCGGCACGCCGGCATTGGCCGTGCGCGTCTCGTCGTCGACAATCCGGAGGGTGTCGACCGGATGACGCTGCATGTCGAGGGTGCTGCGGATCCCGCGCTGCAGGCAGCGCTGGTGGAGGCCATCCGCGACGTGACCAAGCTGCGCGGCGAGGTGGCGATGGTGGTGGCGGGTACGCTGCCCAACGATGGCAAGGTGATCGAGGACCGGCGCAAGTATGACTAGCCAGCTGTGACAGAGCTGTAACGGCAATGGTGGCAACGGCTGCCGGCAGCGTGGGGCGAGCGGCTCGTGCATGCTAGGATTGCCGGCATCGATGCAGGATTGAGGTTCCTTCCCGTGACCGATACCGCCGATTTGCTTGCTCCGCTGCACGAAGAGTCGCTGCGCAGGATTGCCGCAACGGGTGTGGTGCGCCACTTTCCCAAGCAGACGATCCTGATCCATGAAGGCGATGCCGGCGACTCGCTCTACATCATCGTGTCGGGCAAGGTGAAGGTGTATGCCAGCAGCGCGGCCGGCCGCGAGGTGGTGCTGGGCTTCCATGGCCCCGGCGAATACGTGGGCGAGATGTCGCTCGACGGCGCCCCGCGTTCCGCCTCGGTGATCACGGCCGAGCCCACCACCTGCGCCATCGTCACACGAGTCCAGTTCCAGGGGTTTCTTGCCGCGCATCCCGAGGTGGCAAGGCACCTGATCGAGACCCTGATCCGGCGTGTTCGCGTGGCCACCGAGGACGTCAAGAGCCTGGCGCTCTCCGATGTCTATGGGCGGCTCGTCCGCCTGCTCAATGCGCTGGCCACGACCGAGGAAGGCGTCACCGCCGTCCGCGAGAAGCTGACGCAGCAGGACATTGCCGACCGCGTGGGCGCCTCGCGCGACATGATCGGCAAATTGTTGAAGGACCTCGTGGCCGGCGGCTACCTGCAGGTCGAGGACCGCACGATCACCTTCCTGAAGAAACTGCCGCCGGGCTGGTGATTTGCCGAGGCGGCTGCGCAAGGCTGAAGCCTTGCCTACAGGAATCGTCGCCTTCTCCGCCTTGTAGGCAAGGCTTCAGCCTTGCATAGCGCCACGAATTTTCCGCAATCGCGTTGCGGCTTCCTCCCTCGGCATCGTTGTCCACTCCCCGTAGATTGATCTCCACCGGCGCCGCATGTTGGCGATGCCGGGCAGCCCGATGGCTGCAACCGCAACCGGTGGCCCATCGGGACTCTTTGATCGCTGCAAGGAGAACATCATGCGCAAGCCGACTTCGCTCTACGCCGAAAGCAGCACGATTGCCGTCGGGCTCAAGGCCGCCGTCGTGGTCGTGGTGCTGGGGGTGCTCGCCGCCACTTTCGATCACGCCACGGTGCGCCCGAACGCAAACCCGCTGCTGACGGATCACGCGGTGCCGACGGCCTATGCCGAGGCATCGGTTGCCGCTACCTTCGTCCTGCCGCAGGAACTGCGGCCGAACGAAAGCGACGTGACAGCCCCGGTGGCCACCTTCTGAGGTCGCCGGGTCGGGACGGCCGGAGTCAGCGGTCGATGCCGCCGAAGCAGATGTACTTCACTTCGACGAATTCATCGATGCCGTACTTCGAGCCCTCGCGGCCGAGCCCGGATTGCTTGACCCCGCCGAACGGCGCGACGTGCGTGGTGACGAGCCCGGTGTTCACGCCCACCATGCCCGCTTCGAGCTGCTCGGCGATGCGCCACGCGCGGCCGATGTCGCGGCTGTAGAAGTACGACGCCAATCCGAACTCGCTGTCGTTGGCCATCCGCACCACGTCCGCGTCGTCCTTGAAACGGATCAGCGGCGCCACCGGGCCGAAGGTTTCCTCGCTGAAGATCTGCATCGCCGGCGTGACGTCGGTGAGGATCGTCGGCTGGTAGAAATTGCCGCCGAGGCTGTGTCGCTTGCCGCCCAACGCCACCTTGGCGCCGCGGGCGACGGCGTCGGCGACGTGCGACTCCACCTTGGCGAGCGCACGCGCGTTGATCAGCGGTCCCTGCGTGACGCCGGCTTCGGTACCGAGGCCCACCTTCAGCCCGGCGACCTTGGCGGCCAGCTTCGCGGCGAAGGCGTCGTACACGGCGTCCTGCACGAAGATCCGGTTGGCGCAGACGCAGGTCTGGCCGGCGTTGCGGAACTTGGAAATCATCGCGCCCTCGACTGCGGCGTCGAGATCGGCGTCGTCGAAGACGATGAATGGCGCATTGCCACCCAGCTCGAGCGACAGTTTCTTGACGGTGGGGGCCACCTGTTGCATCAGCAGGCGCCCGACGGCCGTGGAGCCCGTGAACGACAGCTTGCGCACCGTCGGATTGGCGCACATCTCGTTGCCGATCTCCACCGGATTGCCCGTGACGACATTGAGCACGCCGGGCGGAAAGCCGGCGCGATGCGCCAGCTCGGCCAGCGCAAACGCGGAATAGGGCGTGGCCTCCGCCGGCTTGATCACGACGGTGCAGCCGGCGGCCAGCGCTGGCGCCACCTTGCGCGTGATCATCGATGCCGGAAAATTCCACGGCGTGATGGCCGCGCATACGCCCACCGGTTCCTTGATCACCACGAGGCGCCGGTCATTGCCGACGGTGGGAATCACATCGCCGTAGACGCGTTTGCCTTCCTCGGCGAACCACTCGACATACGCGGCGCCGATGGTGATCTCGCCTGCGGACTCGGCCAGCGGCTTGCCCTGCTCGGTGGTGAGGAGCAGCGCGAGATCGTCGATGTTGGCGAGCATCAGCTCGAACCACTTCATCAGGATGGCACTGCGATCCTTGGCCACCTTGCCGCGCCAGGCAGGCAGTGCGCGCGCCGCCGCCTCGATGGCCAGCCGCGTGTCGGCTGCGCCGAACATCGGGGCGGTGCCGATCGTGCGTCCCGTGCCGGGGTTGACCACGGGCATCGTGGCTCCGTTGGCGGCGCCGGTCCACGCGCCATCCACATAGCATTGCTGGCGCAGCAGCGTCGGGTCCTTGAGGCTGGGCAGGTTGCGTTCGAGCGTATCGGGGGGCATGGCGGCGTTGCCTCGTGGTGGCGGTCAGTCGGGCAGTTTAGCAAGAGTGGCGGGCGGGTGCGCCTTCATGGTGACCAGCATCACGCCGGTGAGCACCAGCGCCGCGCCGGCAAGCTGTATCGCGTAGACCGGCTCGCCGAGGATCATTGCACCGAAGCCGATCGTGAATACCGGGCCAAGCGCGCCCACCAGCGACGCCGCATAGGCCCCCATGCGCCGGATCGACTCGGCGATCAGCCACGTGGGCAGCACGGTGGAGAAGATGGCCATCACCAGCACGATCAGGTGGACGCTCACCGGCACGTCCAGCGCCGACCATGGCCGCGTCAGCGCAAACTGGGCGACGACGAACACCGTCGACGCCAGCATCGCCCACGCAATGAAGCGAAGCGAACCCAGCCGCCGGATGATGCTGCCCGCCTGCACGAGGTACAGCGCATACAGCACTGCGCCGGCGAACACGAGACCGCTGCCGGTCAACGTTGCGGCGCGGTCGCCCGACACCGCGAGGTCGTGCACCACCACCAGCGCGATGCCCGCGTAGGACAGGAGGAGCGCCACGACCACGCGCGCGGTGATCCTCTGGCGCAGCAGCACGGCCGACAGCAGGACGACGATCGTCGGATAGAGGAACAGCACCAGCCGCTCGAGCGAGGCCGTGATGTACTGCAGGCCCATGAAATCGAAGAGGCTGGCGAGGTAGTAGCCGATGAAGCCCAGCCACGCGAGTTGCAGCCAATCCGCGCGCTGCAGCTTCACACCCCGGCTGTGGCGCGTGGCCCACCACGCCATCGCGCAGAAGAACGGCGCGGAGTAGAGCATGCGCAGCATCAGCAGCGTGGCCGCGTCCACCGGATGCGCGTGGTAGGCGAGCTTGATCAGGATCGCCTTGAACGAGAAACCGAGCACGCCCACCACGGCGCACAGGGGCCCGGCCCAACGCGAAGCAGGCTGCGCCGCGTCTGCC
>JANNYI010000547.1:0-3981 GCA_031410015.1 Betaproteobacteria bacterium
TGCATCGTGCCCAAGACCAGCGCCGGCCAGGGGCTGCGCGCGGTGCTCAACAGCTACGACGGCGTGCCGCGCGTGGTGGCCACGCGCGGTGAGTTCGACTCGCTCGACGTCATCCTGCGCGAGTACGCGCGCCGCGGCCGCATCGCGTTGACGCTGGTCGAACCGGAGGCCGATGGCCATTTCGCCACGGCCGCCATCCAGCGAGCCATCCAGCCCGGTGCCGAGCTCGTCATCGTGTCGCAGGTGCTGTTCGGCACCGGCCAGCAGCTGGCCGACCTGCCCGGCATCGTCGCCGCGGCCCGTACGGCAGGCGCGCGCATCCTCGTGGACACCTATCACTCGCTCGGCGTGGTGCCGGTCGATGTCGCGGCACTCGATGTCGACTTCGCCGTCGGCGGCTCCTACAAATACCTGCGCGGCGGCACCGGCGCGTGCTTCCTGTACCTGCACCCGCGCCACCTCGACGGCAGCCTGCGCACGCTCGACACCGGCTGGTTCGCGAAGCGGGAACCGTTTGCCTACCGGCGTCCCGATCCGCCCGAATACGGCGACGGTGGCGACGCCTTTCTCGAGTCCACGCCGGCCGTCCTGCCGTTCTACCAGGCGCGCGCGGGGCAGGTGTTCACGCTGGCGCTGGGGGTCGACCGCATCCGCGCATACTCGTTGCAGCAGCAGCAACGCCTCGTGGCATTGCTGGCGGAGCGCAACATCCCGGCCAGCGGCGGCACGCCCGACCGCGGCGCGTTCGTCACGATCGTCGATGCGCGCGCGGAAGCCTGGTCCGATGCGCTGCGGGTGCACGACGTCGTCACCGATGCGCGCGGCCGGTACCTGCGGCTGTGCCCCGACGTGCTGACACGCGAGGCGGAGCTGGTCCGGGCGGCGGATGCCGTGGCCGCGGTGGCCGCCGGCTAGCGGCGGCAACGCCACGGCCCGCGCGTCACGCGCCGGCTGCGCGCATGATGAAGCGCACGAGGAAGAGCAGCGACACCACCAGGCCCGCGGCGAGGATGATGCCCACCACGATCACCTGACCTGGCTTGATCGACACTGCGTCGCGCTGCATCGCGTTGCCGCGACGGATGCCGAGGAAGCTGCCGAAGACCGCGCCGGCCACCTCCAGCAGCGAGGCGCGGCGGGCGGCCGGCGGTGCCGGCGGCTCGTTTTCGGGGGGGGTGCCGGGAGCGATCATCGAGTGGATTGGACTGCGCAAAGGCGGACTTGGGACTCGTCGATGCTAGCACGCGGACCTAGCGGCCCTGGCTGACCGAAAAACGGCTGTTTATCGTGCCCCTAAGCGTGAAAAACCGTTGAAATCCAAGCCGCCGACTCCCATGTAGAACCATAACCACAACCATTGCGGGGATATTGCGCCATGCGTTTCGACAAGCTCACCACCAAGTTCCAGCAGGCCTTTGCCGATGCGCAAAGCCTGGCGCTGGGCAACGACAACGGCTTCATCGAGCCCCAGCACCTGCTGGCGGCCCTGCTCGCACAGGAAGACGGCGGCACCACGTCGCTGTTGGCCCGCGCCGGCGTCCAGGTGCCCAAGATGCAGGCCGCCCTCAGGAACTCGATCGAGAACCTGCCCAAGGTCGAAGGGCAGGGCGGCGAGATCACGGTCGGCCGCGATCTCAACAACCTGCTCAATCTCACCGACAAGGAAGCCACCAAGCGTGGTGACCAGTTCATCGCCAGCGAACTGTTCCTGCTGGCGCTGGCGGGTGACAAAGGCGACACCGGCCGCCTCGCGAAGGACGCGGGCCTGAACCGCAAGGCGCTGGAGGCGGCCATCGACGCCGTGCGCGGTGGCGGCGTCGTGGATTCCCAGGAAGCCGAAGGCCAGCTCGAGTCGCTGGCCAAGTACACGATCTACCTCACCGAGCGCGCCCGCGAAGGCAAGCTCGATCCCGTCATCGGCCGCGACGACGAAATCCGCCGCACCATCCAGATCCTGCAGCGGCGCACCAAGAACAATCCGGTGCTGATCGGCGAACCTGGCGTGGGCAAGACGGCCATCGTCGAGGGTCTCGCGCAGCGCATCGTCAACGGCGAGGTGCCGGAAACGCTGAAGGACAAGCGGGTGCTGTCGCTGGACATGGCGGCGCTGCTGGCAGGCGCCAAGTATCGCGGCGAGTTCGAAGAGCGCTTGAAGGCCGTGCTGAAGGACATCGCGGCGGACGAGGGCCGTACCATCGTCTTCATCGACGAGTTGCACACGATGGTGGGCGCGGGCAAGGCCGAGGGCGCGATGGACGCCGGCAACATGCTCAAACCCGCGCTGGCGCGCGGCGAATTGCACTGCGTGGGCGCCACCACGCTCGACGAATACCGCAAGTACGTCGAGAAGGACGCGGCGCTGGAGCGGCGCTTCCAGAAGGTGATGGTCGGCGAGCCGTCGGTGGAATCCACCATCGCCATCCTGCGCGGGCTGCAGGAACGCTACGAGATCCATCACGGTGTCGACATCACCGATCCGGCCATCGTGGCGGCGGCGGAGCTGTCCGCGCGCTACATCACCGATCGCTTCCTGCCCGACAAGGCCATCGACCTGATCGACGAGGCCGCCGCGCGCATCCGCATGGAGATCGATTCGAAGCCGGAGTCGATGGACAAGTTGGAGCGCCGGCTGATCCAGCTCAAGATCGAGCGCGAGGCAGTCAAGAAGGAAAAGGACGACGCGTCGAAGAAACGCCTCGTCAACATCGAGGACGAGATCAAGCGCCTCGAGCGCGAGTATGCGGATCTGGACGAGGTGTGGAAGGCCGAGAAAGCCGAAGTGGTGGGCAGCCAGCACATCAAGGAAGAGATCGACAAGTTGAAGCTGCAGATGGACGAGGCGCGCCGCAAGGGCGACTGGCAGGCGATGTCCGAGCTGCAGTACGGCAAGCTGCCGCAGCTCGAGGCGCAGCTGAAGAAGGCCGATTCCGCGGTGGCCAAGGACGACAAGAAGAAGCCGCGCCTGTTGCGCACGCAGGTGGGTGCGGAGGAGATCGCCGAGGTCGTGTCGCGCGCCACCGGCATTCCCGTGTCGAAGATGATGCAGGGCGAACGCGACAAGCTCCTCCGGATGGAAGACAAGCTCCACGCGCGCGTGGTGGGGCAGGAGGAAGCGGTGCGTCTCGTCTCCGACGCGATCCGCCGTTCGCGCTCGGGGCTGTCCGATCCCAATCGTCCGTACGGCTCGTTCCTGTTCCTCGGACCCACCGGTGTGGGCAAGACCGAGGTGTGCAAGGCGCTGGCCGAATTCCTGTTCGACTCCGACCATGCGCTGATCCGCATCGACATGTCGGAGTTCATGGAGAAGCATTCGGTGGCGCGGCTGATCGGCGCCCCGCCGGGCTATGTCGGCTACGAGGAGGGCGGCTATCTCACGGAGGCGGTGCGCCGTCGTCCGTACAGCGTCATCCTGTTCGACGAGATCGAGAAGGCGCATCCTGACGTGTTCAACGTGCTGCTGCAGGTTTTGGATGATGGTCGTTTGACCGATGGCCAGGGCCGCACGGTGGACTTCCGCAACACGGTGATCGTGATGACGTCCAACCTGGGGTCGCACCAGATCCAGCAGATGACCGACGATGGCTCCGACCTCGCGCTGATCAAGATCGCGGTGATGGCAGAGGTGAAGCAGTCATTCCGGCCGGAGTTCGTCAATCGCATCGACGAGATCGTCGTGTTCAAGCCGCTCGACCGGCAGGCCATCGCCAGCATCGCGCGCATCCAGATGAAGGGTCTGGAGCAGCGCCTGGGCAAGCTCGAGGTGAAGCTCGCCATCGACGACAAGGCGCTGGACAAGGTGGCCGAAGCCGGCTTCGATCCGGTCTATGGCGCGCGGCCGCTGAAGCGCGCGATCCAGCAGCAGATCGAGAATCCGCTGGCCAAGGAAATTCTGGCGGGCAAGTACGCGCCGGGCGACACGGTGAAGGTGGCATTGAAGAACGGCGAGATCACCTTCACGAAGTCGTAACAACGACTGCGTAC
>JANNYI010000548.1:0-24146 GCA_031410015.1 Betaproteobacteria bacterium
CGCCACCGCGGCGGTCGGACAATGCCACGACTTCCACCAGCCACGTCAGGCCGCCGCGGCGTATCGACACCAGGTCGCCCACGCGCGGCGCACGCGACGGCTTGACCCGCTCGTCGTCGATGCGCGCCTGCCCGGCCTCGATCGCGGCCGAGGCCAGGCTGCGCGTCCTGTAGAAGCGCGCCGCCCACAGCCACTTGTCGAAGCGGATGCGGTCGCCGCCGGCGGCCGCGGGTTCGGGCCGCGTCACGCCGGGCGCCGCCGCGCGTTGGCGTAGGCCGACATCCATTCCGCCGTGGCAGCGGCGTCCGGATGGCCCTCGGCCTGCAGCCCTTCGACGACGCGGGCGCGGTCTTCGTCGGAGCGATTCTGCGACAGCTTGAACTTGGCATCGAGGCGCAGGATCCGCATGCGGAACGCCACGATCGCCCCGACCATCGCGTCGCGTTCGCGCGGCGGCATGTCGAAATGCCATGGCGCGGGCCGGCCGTGCTCGAACCGGTGCGCAAGGGCGTCGAGCACGTGCCGCTTGTCCTGCGGCGCGTCGATCAGTTCGAGCATGCCGTGGGCGTGGACCGCGGCATAGTTCCATGTCGGCACCATCCGCGCGGGGTGCTCGTACCAGGCGGGAGAGACATAGGCATGCGGACCATGGAACACGGCAATCGACTCGGCGTGGGCCGCCTGCTGCCAATGCGGATTGGCGCGCGCGACATGACCGATCAGCATCCCGTGGGGTTCGGCGCCGGGAACGAACAGCAGCGGCACGTGCGACACGACCGGCTCGGGCACCGCCGGCGTGATCAGCGTGGCAAACGGATGGTCGTGCATCAACCGCGCGATCGCGGCGCGATCGACGGCGGCAAAGTGCGCAGGGGTGTAGAGGCTCATGTACGTTGATGAGGGGTCAGTGTCGTGTAGGGCCCGCGAAGAGCGCGCGCGCCGCCGTCGGCTCCAGCATGTACTTGCGCTGGCAGAACTCGCACGTTACCTCGACATTGCCGCGCTCGGCCAGGATCGATTCGACTTCCGCCGCGCCCGCGATACGCAGCGCGTTCTCCACGCGATCCTGCGTACACGAACATGCGAACGCCACCGTGCGCGCGGCAAAGACCCGGATGTCCTCGTGCGGGAACAGCCCGGCCAGTACCGCGGTGGCATCCTGTGGCGCAAGCAACGCGGCAGGGGCGAGCATGTCGACTTCGCGCTTGAGGCGCGTCCAGGCATCGCCATCGGCGTCGGCGCCGCCGGGCAGCCGCTGGACCAGCAGGCCGGCGCACGCCGTCCCATCGCGGGCCAGCAGGAGGCGGCTCGCCAATTGCTCGGACGTGGCGAGGTAGTGCTCGATCAGCGTGGAAACCGCGCCGGTTTCGATCGCGACGATGCCCTGGTAGATCGGTCCGGCACCCTTGGGGTCGAGCGTCATCACCATCCGCGCTTGCGCGGGGCCGCCTGCCAGGTCGGCCAGCGTGGCATGGGCCGGGAGCTGCGCGACGCGGGCAGGGTCCCATTGCGCGGTGGCCCGCACGCCGAGCGCATCGGTGCACTCGACGACCATCAGGCGCACCGGCCCGTCGCCCTGCAGCTGCGCGATCAGGCTGCCCCTGAACTTGAGCGATGCCGCCAGCAGCGTTGCCGCCGCCACCAGCTCCGCGAGGACCCCGCCGACGGCCGGCGGATAGTCGTGTGCTGCAAGCACGGCGGCAACGGTGGCGTCGACGCGCACCAGCGCGCCACGCACGGCGGCGTGTTCGAACAGGAAGGGCGTCAGGGCATCCGCGCGTGGCATCCGGCCGGGATCAGGACGTCTGGAGTTGGAGCGTGTAGAGGGTGAGCGGCAGCGCGGAATTCTTGTCGAAGAGGCAGCCCGCATCGAGTCCGGCCCGCGCGATGGCCTCGGCGGAGCGCAGCCGATTGTACTGCGCGTGCATCGCGCCCAGCGCAAATTCGCGCCCCGAGCCGGCGGCCCAGAACTGCGTGTACTCAAAGACCTCGCGCATCGAGTACACGCCGAAGATGCCATGCACATTGGCGATCAGCGCCGTGATCTGCGTGGACTCGTACGGGTCGTCGTCCTCTTCCTTCGGGTTCAGGAAGTGTTGCTCCTTCAGCAGCGGGTGCAGCTTGCGGAACGTCTCGAAGATCGCGAACTTGGTCGAGAAGTCGAGATCCTCGTGCCGCCGCAGCAGGCTTTCGAACACGAGCTGGTGCGCGGCCGAACCGCAGAGGCCGATGTAGTTGCCGCGGTAGTGGACGATCTTGTCGTAGGTACGGTCGTGCACGGCGGCAAGCCGCGTGTCTCCGAACGTGGTGAGCGAATCGGCGGCAATGGCGATTTCGTTGCCCTTGCGGACAACAACAAGTGTGGTCATGGATTTTTCGCGACGTTGGCCGCAGTGGGCAGCTTTGCCATACGCGCGCGGCGGGACGCCATGCGCGGGCACAGGACAACCCGCGATTATACGCGTCACGCGGGGGCCGGCGCCGTGTCGAACAGCGGCGGCGCCGGCAGCATCGGTACCGGAGGCAGGCGTCGTGGCGACCATGCCGCGTGCGCGAAGGCCCAGAACTCCGCGACGGATACGGGCGCGGCGTGCGGCGGCGATTGGTCGAGAAAGCGCCACGCCGCCAGCAGCGCGGGCAGCGGATCGTCGGGCAGGGGCTGGGCGCGCGTCTGCTTGGACAGCTTGGCGCCGCTGCGATCGATCGCCACCGGCACGTGCAGGTAGGAAGGCGTTGGCAAGCCGAGCAGCCGCTGGAGGTGAATCTGGCGCGGCGTGGAGGCAAGCAGGTCGGCGCCGCGCACCACGGCATTGATGCCCTGCGCGGCGTCGTCGGCCACCACGGCGAGCTGGTAGGCGTGCAGGCCATCGGCGCGCCGGACGACGAAATCACCAACGTCGGTGGCGAGGTGCTGCCGTTGCGGACCTTGCAGGCGATCGGTGAAGGCCACGCTGTCGTGGCCAACGGTCACGCGCAGCGCGTGGCGGCGCGCGGTGTCCGCGGTGAGGCCACGTTCGCGGCAGGTGCCGGGGTAGCGGCGCTCCCCGGTCGCGGTCATGGGCGCATGTTCGAGATCGCGGCGCGAACAGACACACGCGTACAGAGCGTGGCGCGCGGCGAGCGTCGCCAGCGCGCTGTCGTACATGGCGCTGCGGTCGGATTGGCGGACGACCGTTCCGTCCCACGCGAACCGATAGCGCTCGAGCGTGCGCAGGATGTCCGACTCGGCGCCGGGGCGGCTCCGCGGCGCGTCGACATCTTCGATGCGCACCAGCCATTCGCCATTCGCAGCGCGGGCATCGCAGTAACTGGCCAGCGCGGCGATCAGCGAACCGAAGTGCAACGGTCCGGACGGCGACGGCGCAAAGCGTCCGCGATAGCGGGCGACGGCGGTCGCGGCTGCCGGCGCGTGGTTCACCGCACCGAGGCGGCGGGTGCTGCGCTGGCGGTGGCGGTGCTGGGCACGCCGAAGGCGTAGTGACGATTCATCGCCGCGATCACCGCGTTGGGGTATTCCGGCCGGCCGAGGCTGCCGTTGTAGCGGCCGAGCGCGCGATAGAGGTCGCCCTGTTCCAGTTCCACCAGGTAGTGGCGCAGGATCACGGCGCCGTAGCGGAGGTTGGTGCGCAGGTTGAAGAGATTCTGGTCGGACGAGCCGATGGTGCCCACCCAGAACGGCATCACCTGCATGTAGCCGCGCGCGCCGACAGGCGAGATGGCGTATTTCTTGAACCCGCTTTCGTGATGCATCACCGCGAGCAGGAGCTGCGGGTCGAGCCCGGCGCGCGTGGCTTCGTAGTGGACGGTGGCCAGCAGATCGCGCCGCTCGCGCTCGTTGGGCACCCGCTGTGCCAGGCGCCGCGACATCTCGCCGAGCCAGGACTGCAGCGCGTCGCGATTGGCGTAATCCGGGGGCACGGGCGCGTCGGCAATGGCCTTGGCCAGGCCGGCGACGACCGATGGCGCAAGATGCTCTTCACGCTGCGCGCCCGCAAATGCGGGCAGCGGCGCGAGCGCAAGCACCGCCGCGGCAACCATGACGCGCGCGTGGCGACGCGGCGCCCACGCGGGGGCCCATTGCCGAAGCGAAATCATCGTGCCCGAACGTTGCATGCCTGCTCGTTCAACCTTTCAATCGTTGCTGGATGAACCCAGCGATCTCGTCGATGGGGACGGGTGTGGCCGCGCTGTCCGTCCGCGCCTGGTATTCGACCCGCCCATCCTTCAACCCGCGCTCGCCGATGGTGATGCGGTGCGGGATGCCGATCAGCTCCAAATCAGCAAACATCACGCCAGGGCGCTCGCCGCGGTCGTCGAGCAGCACGTCGACGCCGGCGGCGTCGAGCTCGGCGTACAGGCGGTCGGCCAGCGCGCGGACCGCCTCGCTGCGGTCGTAGGCCACCGGCGCGATCGCCACCGCAAACGGCGCCAGCGGCAGCGGCCACACGATGCCGCGGGCGTCATGGTTCTGCTCGATGGCGGCCGCGACGACCCGGGTGATGCCGATGCCGTAGCAGCCCATCTCGAGGACTTTCGATTGACCGTCGGCAGCCAGATAAGTTGCGCCCAGGGCCGTCGAATAGAGGTTGCCCAGCGCGAAAACGTGGCCCACCTCGATGCCGCGGGCGATGGCCAGCGTGCCGTTGCCATCCGGCGACGGGTCCCCCGCCACGACGTTGCGCAGGTCGGCGATGCCGTCCGGTTCGCGGCAATCGCGGCCGAAATTGACCCCGCGCAGGTGAAAATCCGCGACATTGGCGCCGCAGATGAAGTCGCCCATGACGGCCACCGACCGGTCGACGACGAGCGGCATGGCGGCGGGTATGCCTACCGGGCCGAGATAGCCGGGGCGGCAACCGGTGGCGGCGACGATCTCCGCTTCGGACGCCCAGCGCCAGCCCGCGAATCCGGGCAGCTTGCCGATCTTGATCTCGTTGCCCATGTGGTCGCCGCGCACGAGCAGCATCTGCACGCGCTCATCCGCCCACAGCATCAGGCATTTGACCGTGCGGGTCAGCGGCAGGCCCAGCAGCGTCGCCACCTCTTCGCAGGTGGACTGGCCCGGGGTGGGAACCTTGGCCATCGCTTCGGCAGCGGCCGGCCGGGCGGCGGCCGGGGCAAGCGCCTCCGCCTTCTCGACGTTGGCCGCATACGACGAGCCGTCGCTCCACGCGATCGCGTCCTCGCCCGAATCCGCAAGCACCTGGAATTCGCACGACACCGCGCCGCCGATGGCGCCGCTGTCCGCATCGACGGGGCGAAAGCGCAACCCCATCCGCGTGAAGATCGCGACATAGGCGTCGTACATGCGCTGGTAGGACCGCGCCATGCCGGCCTCGTCGACGTCGAAGGAGTAGGCGTCCTTCATCACGAATTCGCGCGCGCGCATCACGCCGAAGCGCGGCCGGATCTCGTCGCGGAACTTGGTCTGGATCTGGTAGAAGTTGACGGGCAACTGCCGGTAGCTCTTGATCTCGCGCCGGACGATGTCGGTGATCACCTCTTCATGCGTCGGCCCGACGATGAAGTCGCGGTCGTGCCGGTCCTTCAACCGCAGCATGTTGGGGCCCATCTTTTCCCAGCGACCGGTTTCCTGCCATAGCTCGGCGGGCTGGATCACGGGCATCACCAGTTCGAGCGCGCCGGCGCGATCCATCTCCTCGCGCACGATCGCCTCCACCTTGCGCAGCGTGCGCAGGCCGAGCGGCATCCACGTGTAGAGGCCGGAGCCGAGCTTGCGGATGAGCCCGGCGCGCAGCATCAACTGCTGGCTGACGATGTCGGCTTCGGCCGGGGCTTCCTTCAACGTGGCAAGGTAGAAAGCGGATACGCGCATGATGCTGTTTTTGTTGGGAAAAAAGCATTGTAGCGCGAATGGGCCCCAGTCATGGGCCTCATTCGCCGCTAGCCTCCCGCCGTCTTGCGCCTGGCGACGTCGATGTCGAGGTACTGGTAGTAGCTGCCGAACGGTGACCGGTGGTAGCCCTGCACCCACGGCTGCGCGAACGCGTTCTCGATGTCCACCATCAACGGCAGCATCGGCGCCCAGGTATCGACGATGGCGTGCATCGTGAGCGCCGCCGCCATGCGCTCGCCCTCGTCCGGCGCGCGCAGGAAGCGCGCGAACGCCCGATCGTAGGCGTCGTTGCGAAACCGCGACTCGTTGATCTCCGGCGGGTCCGGGCCGTGCAGTTGCTGGAAGCCCATGCCGGTGGGCGAGGTCGAGCGACCGTGAATGGCAATCTGGAACTGGCCCTTTGCCGTGGCCTTGAAGAGGTCCTGCGCGGACAGGGTGCGAAAGTCCATCCGTACGCCGATCGCGTCGGTATTCTTCTTCACCAGCGTCTGCACTTCGCGCCAGACGCTGCCGGGAAAGATCAGCAGGGAGAGCGTCAGCGGCTTGCCGTCGGGCGCGAGGCGAAACCCCTGCGCGTCGCGCTTGCCGAAGCCGGTGCGGTCGAGCAGCGCGTTGGCCAGGGCCGGGTCGTGGCGCCGGGACGCGGCCTTGGCGTCGAAGCCGGACAAGCCGGGCGCCAGGATCTGGCTGGAAGTGACGCCCTGGCCCGCATAGACCACGCGGATCAGCGCCGCCGCGTCGATGCCCAGCGCCAGCGCGCGCCGCAGCGCCACGGCGGCGGTGCTGGTCCCGCCCAGCACCGGATCCTCCATGTTGATGTAGAGCGAGCGCACGGAGATCGTTTCGTAGGGCTCGCGCCGGATGCCGCGCGCCGCCATCGCAGGATCGAGCTCGCCGCGGACGAGGAAGCGTTGCGCGCCTTCGCCGCGCAGCTCGACGACATCGAGCTTGCCGCGCTCGAACTCGAGCAACCGCGTCTGCTGTTCGTCGATCACGTTGAACTCGATGCGGCCGATTTGCGGCAGGCGCTTGCCCTGCATCGAGCGCGCGAGGTCGGCCCATGCGGGGTTGTCGGTCTGCGGAAACGTCAGCGCGCGATACCGCGGATTGGCTTCCAGCACGACGCGCGAGCCGCGCTGCCACTCGGCCAGGCGATAGGGGCCGGTGCCCACCGGGCGGGCCTGGATGTCGCCGCCCGTCGCGGCGACCACCTCGCGCGCAATGGCGCGGTAGCCGACCATGACGTCGGTCATGGCCGGGTAGTTGGGCGTGACGATTTCGATCTGCAGCGTGTGCCGGTCGAGCGCCTGGAGGCCTGCCACCGGCGCGTCGTAGTCGAACTTCGCACCGGGTTTGCGCGCGGCGTCGACCGCGGCGCGCATGCCCACGATCAGGTCCGACACCAGCGGGTCGCCGCCGCCGCGGAGGTTGGGATCGAGGTAGCGCTTGATCGAATAGACGTAGTCGGCGGCGACGAGCTCGCGCGGCTTGCCGCCGAAGGCGGGATCGTCGGTGAAGTGGATCCCCGGGCGCAGCCGCAACGTCCACGTGCGCCCGTCGGCGGAGACGACCGGGGCGGCCGCCGCCGTATTGGGCACCGGCCGCGCGGGCTGCGCGAAATAGTCCCAGTGGAACATCGCCTCGAAGATCGCCGAACCCACGGTGTTCGAGTAGGTGTCCTGCCACTGCTGCGGATCGAGCGTGTCGATGTCGGAGGTGGCGAGGCGCAACACCTTCGCGGGGTCGGCGGCGGCGGCAGGCGGCGCGCTCAGGGCCAGCAATGCCAGCATCGATGCGAGCACCACGCGGCAGGCGCGACTGCGACGCATTCGGGGGGCAGGGGACGTTGGCATCGAGGATCGGCGGTGGCGGCGTATGATCGCAATCCATGCGGAGTCCGGCAAGTGCCGGCGCGCGGCGATCGAAGAGGAAGGTTCCATGGTGATGGTCCTGCCGTTCGTGCTGGGACTCCTCGCGACACTGCTCGCGCTGTCGGGCTATCGCACCGGGGCCATGCGCGTCGGCCTTGCGACCGTGGTCGTGCAGGTGGCGTGGCTGATGTATCACGCCACCGACAAGCTCGCCGTCACCCTCTGATCCGGCTCCGGACGAAGCGACATGCCGCGCCTACTCGATACGCTTGCGCTGGGCGGCATCTGCGCGGTGCTGCTGCTCGCGTTCTACTATCAGTTCGCGCTGGGGGAACTCCCATGTCCGCTGTGCGCACTGCAGCGGGTCGGCTTCATCGTGGCCGGCGTGGGGTTGGTGCTCAACCTGCGCAGCGGCTATTCCCCCGGGCACTACGGGCTCGTGCTGCTGACGAGCGTGGCGGCGGGGGCGGCCTCGTTGCGCCAGATTGCGCTGCATGCGATCCCGGGATCGGGGAGCTACGGCTCCGCGCTGTTCGGCTTCCACTTCTACACGTGGGCCTTCGTCGGCTACGGTGCGCTGGTGGCCTACACGGGACTCGCGCTGCTGGCGGAAGGCAACCGCCCGGTGCGCGACATCGTGCACGATGCCGGGCGTGGCCATGGCACGCTCGCCAACGTCGCGTGCTGGCTCTTTGCGTTGCTTGCGGCCGCGAACATGCTGGCCTTTGCGGTCGAATGCGGACTCGGACCCTGCCCGGACAACCCGACCGGTTATCTCTGGTGGCCGCGCGGCGGTTGACGCCGCGCGCCCCACGTCAGCGGACGACCAGCACCGGCACCTTCGAGTGCGTCAGCACCTTCACGGTTTCACTGCCGAGCAGCAGTGCGGACAGTCCGCGCCGGCCATGCGAGGCCATCACGATGGCGTCGCATTTGCTCTTCTTGGCCGTGGCCATGATCGCCTCCCACGGTGTTTCGGCGATCATGTGCACGGTGTCGCAGGTCACGCCCGCCGCCGACGCTTTCTTCAGCACGCGGTCGAAGAGCGCCGCTGACTCGGTCTTCGCATGCTTGGCGTATTCGCGCCGCGATACCGGGTTCAGCACGACACCTTCCATGTAGATCGGTTGTGGATAGTCCGGCGAGACATGCAATGTCGTCACCCGCGCGCCGATGGCTTGCGCGAGTTCGAGCGCCTGCGCGACCGCCTTGTCCGACAGCTTCGATCCGTCGGTGGGAACCAGCAAGTGGGTGTACATGGTGAAACTCCTGTTGTCAGACGTCCACGAACCTATCGTACCCGCGTTGCCCGGGGCGGAGTTGACGCGGGTCAATGTCGGTTGAATCCGGCCACGCAGAGCGATACTACAGTCCGTTTTGCCGCTTGACCGCTTGCGGCGCGCCACCGTAGATTCGAACGCATGTCCGCCCTGCCATCGCCCGCCGTGGTTTCCGCAACGGTTCCCGCCATTGAACACGAAGCGGGCGCGGTTTGCTACCACTGCGGCGAGGCGCAGTTTCGCCGCGGCCGCTGGACCGCCGTCGTCGAGGCGATGCCGCGGGAATTCTGCTGCGCGGGATGCCAGGCCGTGGCGCAGACGCTGGGTGCCGCCGGTTTGGAGGGGCTGTATGCGCGGCGGACCGACAACGCGCCGCGCCCCGATCCGCGCGCGGTGGCCGCGGCAACGGTGGCTGCCGAGGCGGCGCATGCCGGCGGATTGGTGCGCACGCTGTCCGACGGCGACTGCGAGATTTCCCTGCTGCTCGACGGAATGAGTTGCGGCGCCTGCGGCACGTTGTGCGAAGCCTGGATCGGCCGGCAGCCGGGCGTGCGCCATGCCGCGGTCAACGATGCCAGCCAGCGCGTCGTGGTCCGCTGGGCCCCGGCCACGACGGACCTCGCGGCCGTGTTGCGCGCCGTCAGCGTGCTGGGTTTTGCGGCGGTTCCCTACGACCCCGCGCAGCGCGAGCAGCGCGCGCGCCGCGACAGCCGGGCGCTGTTGTTGCGCGGCGCCATTGCCGCGCTGGCCATGATGCAGGTGATGATGTTCTCCGGCGCCGTCTACTGGAGCGACGATGGCGTGGCGCCCGAGCAGCAGCGGCTGCTCAACTGGGCCAGCATGGTGCTGACCCTGCCCGTGTTGTTCTACTCGGCGGCGCCGTTCTGGCGCAATGCCTGGCGCGACGTGACGCACGGCCGGGCCGGCATGGATGTGCCGATCGTGCTCGGACTCCTGGCGGCCCTGGGCGCGAGCGCATGGGCCACGTGGCGCGGGGAGGGCGCCGTCTACTACGACTCGATCACGATGTTCGTGGCGCTGATCCTGGGCGCGCGCTACCTCGAGTTGATGGCTCGCCATCGCGCGGCGGCTGCCATCGAAGGACTCGCGCGCCGCCAGCCCGACACCGCCGTCCGCTATTGCCGCTGGCCCGGCGTGGCCGTCGAGACCGTGGCGGCCACGGCGCTGGCGTGCGAGGACCGCGTGCTGGTTCGCCCCGGCGCCCTCGTGCCGGCCGACGGCGAGGTGGTCGAAGGCCACTCGGAGCTTGACGAGGCGATGTTGACCGGCGAAGCGCAGGCGCTACCGCGCGGTCCCGGCGACTTGGTCCTCGCCGGCTCGGTCAATCGCGGCCAGCCGCTGGTGGTGCGCGTGCTGCGCGCCGGCGCGGATACGCGGCTGGCATCGATACTGCGCCTGACCGAACGCGCGGCCGGCAATCGCCCGGCCATCGCGCGCACCGCTGACCGGGTGGCCGGCGTGTTCGTGGCATCGCTGCTGGCCGTGGCCGCAGCAACGGCCGTGGCGTGGGCGATCATCGATCCGACGCGCGCGCTGGCCGTGACGGTGGCCGTGCTCGTCGTGTCCTGTCCGTGCGCACTGGCGCTGGCCACGCCGGCCGCGGCGGCGGCGCTGACGGGTTCGCTGGCGCGCCGCGGCGTCGTGTTCGGGCGCGGCGATGTGCTGGAGACGCTGGCCCGTGTCACCCACGTCGTGTTCGACAAGACCGGCACGCTGACGCGCGGGGATGTGCGGGTGACGGACGTGGCGGTGGTCGACGGCACCACGCGCAATGCCGCGCTGCTGCTGGCGGCGGGGCTCGAGGCCCGTTCGGAGCATCCGCTGGCGCGTGCACTGGTCGCGCTGGCCCCCGGTGCTGCGCCTGCCCCGGTGACGGCGCTCACGACCGCGCGCGGGCAAGGCGTTGCGGGTGACCTGCGCGGCGAGCACGTGCGCATCGGCACGCCCGACTTCGTGGCCGCGCTGGCCGGTCCGATGCCGCAGTCGCTGGCCGCCTTTGCGGCGGGGGCGCCGGCCGCAACCACGCTGGTGGCGCTTGGTGGTGCCGCCGGCTGGCGCGCACTTTTCGCGTTGGCCGACACCTTGCGCGACGAGGCCGCCGCCACGGTTGCCAGCCTTCACCGCATGGGCATCACCACGCTGCTGCTGTCGGGAGACCGAAGTGCCAGCGTCGATGCGGTGGCGCGGACGCTGGACATTGCCGATGCCCGCGCCGAACTCACGCCGGAAGGCAAGCGGGAGGCGGTCGCGGCGCTGCAGCGCGCAGGTGCCATCGTCGCGATGGTCGGCGATGGGATCAACGATGCCCCGGCGCTGGCGCAGGCGCAGGTGTCGTTCTCGCTTTCCAGCGCAACGCCGCTCGCGCAGTGGACTGCGGATGTGGTGGTGCTGTCCGACCGGATCGACCGGGTTCCCTCCACGCTCGGCGCCGCGCGCCGCGCCATGCGCATCCTGCGCCAGAATTTCGGCTGGGCGATCGCCTACAATGCGCTGGCGATTCCTGCGGCGGCGTTGGGGTGGGTCACGCCGTTGCTCGCGGCCCTGGGAATGGCGATCTCGTCGCTGGTGGTGGTTGGCAACGCGCTGCGCCTCACGGCCGCGCCGCCGCCCGAGGCCGCTCAAGCATCCGGTCCGAAGCCGGTGTCGCAACTGGAGCCCGCGTGGAAATCCTGATGCTGATGATCCCGTTTTCGGTTGTGCTCGTGCTCGGAATTGGTGCGTTGTTCTGGTGGAGTGTCGGCAGTGGCCAGTTCGACGACCTCGAGGGACCGGCGCAACGGGTTCTTGCCGACGACGATACGCCGCCGCTACCGTCCAACCCGGACGCTGCCGTGGACTTGACCCACGTCAATTCGGGAAATCACTGATCGCGATAGCATCGCCAGCTTCGATTCGGGTTGGGCGAAATCCTGCCGTTTGCGCCTTTGGGGGAGTGACAACAGATGGGTAATCCGACTGCCAGTGCAGCAACGGCCAGTTCTGCCGCGTTGACCGGCGCGTTGCCGGGACGTTCCACCGGAGCGGCCGACGGAGCGGCCGAGACCTTCAACTACGGTGTGGTGCGCGGCTTCGCGATCATGACCGTGGTCTGGGGCATCGTCGGGATGCTGGTGGGCGTGATCATCGCCGCACAGCTCCTGTGGCCCGCGCTCAATTTCGACATTCCCTGGCTTTCGTACGGTCGGCTGCGGCCGCTGCACACCAACGCGGTGATCTTCGCGTTCGGCGGCAGCGCACTCTTCGCCTCGTCGTACTACTGCGTGCAGCGCACGTGCCAGGCGCGCCTCTTCTCCAACGTGCTCGCGTCGTTCACCTTCTGGGGCTGGAATCTCGTGATCGTGCTGGCGGCGATCACGCTGCCGCTCGGCATCACCTCCAGCAAGGAGTACGCCGAGCTCGAGTGGCCGATCGACATCCTGATCACGCTGGTCTGGGTGGCCTATGCCGTGGTGTTCTTCGGCACCATCGCCAAGCGCCGCACGCCGCACATCTACGTCGCCAACTGGTTCTTCGGCGCGTTCATCATCACGATCGCGTTGCTGCACGTGGTCAACAGCGCGGCGCTGCCGATCGGGCTCACCAGCTGGAAGTCCTACTCGGCCTATCCCGGCGTGCAGGACGCGATGATCCAGTGGTGGTACGGCCACAACGCCGTGGGCTTCTTCCTCACCGCCGGGTTCCTCGGCATGATGTATTACTTCGTGCCGAAGCAGGCAGGCCGTCCGATCTATTCCTACCGCCTGTCGGTCGTCCATTTCTGGGCGCTGATCTTCCTCTACATGTGGGCCGGCCCACACCACCTGCACTACACGGCGCTGCCCGACTGGACGCAGTCGCTCGGCATGGTGTTCTCGCTGATCCTGCTGGCGCCGTCGTGGGGCGGCATGATCAACGGGATGATGACGCTGTCCGGCGCGTGGCACAAACTGCGCGAGGACCCCATCCTCAAGTTCCTGATCGTGTCGCTGTCGTTCTACGGCATGAGCACGTTTGAGGGACCGATGATGTCGATCAAGACCGTGAACGCGCTCTCGCATTACACGGACTGGACCATCGGCCACGTCCACTCGGGCGCGCTGGGCTGGGTGGCGTTCATCTCCATCGGCAGCATGTACTACCTGCTGCCGCGGATGTTCGGCAAGACGCAGATGTGGTCGGTGCGCCTCATCACCGTGCACTTCTGGATCGCCACCAGTGGCGTCGTGCTCTATATCGCCGCCATGTGGATCGCCGGCGTGATGCAGGGCCTCATGTGGCGCGCCACCAATGCCGACGGCACGCTCACCTATGCGTTCGTCGAAAGCGTCAAGGCCACCTATCCGTTCTATGCGATCCGGCTGGTCGGGGGCCTCCTGTTCTTCTCCGGGATGCTGCTGATGGCGTACAACACGATCCGCACGATCGCGGGTGCCAAACCCTACGATGCACCGATTCCGCTGGCCGGTTCCGCGCCGGCGCACGGGTGAGACGGAGCCGCGAATGAAACTGAATCAGGAATACGTCGAGCAGAACCTCCCGTGGTTCATCGTGCTGGTCATCCTCGTGGTCAGCGTGGCGGGGCTGGTGCAGATCGTCCCGCTCTACTTCCAGAACTCGATCACGCAGCCGGTGCGCGGCCTGATGCCGTACACCTCCATGCAGCTGACGGGGCGCGACATCTATATCCGCGAAGGTTGCAACAACTGTCATTCGCAGATGATCCGCCCGTTCCGCGCCGAGACCGAGCGCTACGGTCCCTATTCGGTCGCCGGCGAGTTCGTCTACGACCGGCCGTTCCTTTGGGGCAGCAAGCGCACCGGTCCGGATCTCGCCCGCGTGGGCAGCCGTTACTCCGACGAGTGGCACCGCGTCCATCTCAACAACCCGCGCGACGTCGTGCCGGAGTCGAACATGCCGGGCTATCCGTGGCTGGCGAAGTCGCCGGTCGATGCGTCGGAGATCGAGGCCAAGATGCGCACGCTGCGCACGCTCGGCGTGCCGTACATCGACGCCGACATTGCCGGCGCGAAGGCCGCGCTCGCCAATCGCACGGAACAGGATGCGCTGATCGCGTACCTGCAGAACCTTGGACTCACGATGAAGAACGCGAGGTAGCCATGGACTCATCCACCCTGGTCGGCATCATTTCGACGGTGATTCCGCTGATCACCTTTCTCGGCATCGTCACGTGGGCCTACAGCCGCCGGCGCAAGGCCGCGTTCAGCGAGGCCGCCAACGCGCCGTTCGCGCTGCCCGATGACGGGCCGGTTCCGTCGCGCGGCGAAGTCGGCCGGGAGTCCGCGCAATGACCATGTTCACGTCTGAATTCTGGAACCTCTGGGTGATCGGGGTCACGGTCCTTTCGATTGCCGGCACGGCGTGGCTCCTGTGGTCCACCAACCGCATCAAGGTGAAGAATGCTGCCGGCGCGGAAAAGGGCAAGGTGTCGGTCACCGGCCATGTCTGGGACGACGACCTCGAGGAATACAACAATCCGCTGCCCAAGTGGTGGTCGAACCTCTTCTGGATCACGATCGTGTTCGCCATCGTGTACCTGGTGCTGTATCCGGGGCTCGGCTCGTTCCAGGGCGTCCTCGGGTGGAGTTCGTCGGGCGCCTACGACCAGGAGCGCAAGACCTTCGATGCGCGCCTCGCACCGCTGTACGCGAAGTACGACGCGATGAGCGTCGAGGCCATGGCCCGCGATCCCGCTGCGCGGGAAACAGGCGAGCGGCTCTTCCTCACCTATTGCTCGCAATGCCATGGTTCCGATGCCGGTGGCGCGCGCGGCTTTCCCAGCCTGCGCGACGGCGACTGGCTCTACGGCGGCTCGCCGGAGACGATCGTGCAGACGCTCACCAAGGGCCGCATGGGCGTGATGCCCGCGCTCGGCGCGGTGCTGGGACCGGAGGGCGTGCGCGATGTCGCGGCCTACGTGCGCTCGTTGAGCGGGCTGCCGCATGACAGCCTGCGCGCACAGACGGGGAAGCCACTCTTCGCGCAGAATTGCGCGGCATGCCACGGCGCCGACGGCAAGGGTACGCAGGCACTCGGCGCGCCCAACCTCACCGACGCGATCTGGCTCTACGGCAGCTCCGAGGCTACGATCATTGAGGGCATCACCAAGGGGCGCAACATCGACCCCGCGGCGGGGACCAACGCGATGCCCGCCTTCGAGAATCAGCTGACGCCCGCGCAGATTCGCGTGGTGGCCGCCTACGTCTGGGGCCTGTCGAACAAGGCGCCCGCGAAGTGATCCGGCCGGTCGCACAATCGCTGTTGCCGGTGCGCGCCTGCGCGCGCACCGCCGTGGCGTGAAGGCGACGCCGGCGCGCACCATCCCCATTCGCCCCGCGGAGGAGCCGGATGAGGTCGGGCTCTACGAGATCCGCCGCAAGATCTACCCGCGCGCCGTCAGCGGCATCTTCGCCCGCTGGCGGGTGGCGTTCGTCGTCGTCACGCAGCTCGTCTTCTACGGCATGCCCTGGCTCATGTGGAGCGGGCGCCAGGCGGTGCTGTTCGACATGGGCGAGCGCAAGTTCTACATCTTCGGGCTGGTGTTCTGGCCGCAGGATGTCGTCTACCTGACGGTGCTGCTCATCCTTTCCGCGTTCTCGTTGTTCCTCTTCACGGCGATCGCGGGCCGGGTCTGGTGCGGCTTTGCCTGCCCGCAGACGGTGTACACCGAGATCTTCCTGTGGATCGAGCGCAAGATCGAAGGCGACCGGCTCGCGCGCATCCGCCTCGACGCGGAATCGCTCAACGGGCGCAAGATCGCAAAGAAGGGCCTGAAGCATGGCGTGTGGATCGCGCTGTCGCTGTGGACCGGGTTTACGTTCGTCGGGTACTTCACGCCGATCCGGGAACTGCTGTTCGCCATTCCGGGCCGCCTTGGTCCGTGGGAGGCGTTCTGGGCCCTGTTCTACGCCTTCGCCACCTATGGCAACGCGGGGTGGATGCGCGAGCAGGTGTGCAAATACATGTGCCCGTACGCGCGCTTCCAGTCGGTGATGTTCGACAAGGACACCCTCATCATTGCGTATGACGAGAAGCGCGGCGATCCGCGCGGCGCGCGCAGCCGCAAGGCCGACCCGCGCGCCGTGGGGTTGGGCGACTGCATCGACTGCAGCATCTGCGTGCAGGTCTGTCCCACCGGCATCGACATCCGCGATGGACTGCAATATGAGTGCATCGGCTGCGCTGCCTGCGTCGACGGCTGCGACCAGGTGATGGACAAGATGGGCTATCCGCGCGGACTGATCCGCTATGCGTCACAGAATTCGCTGACGCAGGGGTGGTCGAGCAAGGAAATACGCAAGCGCATTTTGCGTCCGCGCACGCTTCTATACGCAGGTTTGCTGGGCGCGATCGCACTCGCGGCAGGCGTTTCGCTCGCGCTCAAGAATCCGCTCAAGGTCGACGTCATCCGCGACCGTGGTGCGTTGGCACGCGAGGCCCGTCCGGGCATCGTGGAGAATGTCTACAAGGTGCAGATCATGAATACTTCCGAACGGCCGCAACGGTTCACGCTGCGGGTCGAGGGGCTGCCCGGCATCGCCGTCGCCGGCGGCGCGCAGGCCATCGAAGTGGGGCCCGCCACCACGCGCCTCGTGCCCCTCCGGGTGGAAGTGCCGGCCGAAGCTGCGGCGCCGGGCACCCACCGCATCGAACTGATCGTCGAGGCCGGCGGAGACGCGCCGATGCAGCGGCGCGAGAGTTCGACCTTCATCCTGCCGCGGCCATGACGACGATCGCGATGCGTGCGCCGGTGCCCTGGTATCGCCAGCGTTGGCCGTGGCTGCTGATGGCGGGCCCGGCCATCGTCGTCGTGGCCGGCTTCGTCACGCTGTGGCTCGCGATTGCAAGCAACGACGGACTGGTGGCCGACGATTACTACAAGCGCGGACTCGGGATCAATCGCACGCTGGAGCGCAGCGATCGTGCCGCGGCACTGGGCCTCGTTGCAGTGGTCGACCTCGACGCGAGCGGAGCCGCGCAGGTGGCGCTCACCTCAACCGTCGTCGGCCTCGACGCCGCGCCGGCGCAGGTGCGCCTCACGTTGGTGCACCCCACGCGCGCCGGCGCGGATCGTCGGATCGACCTGCCGCGGGGACCCGACGGCGTTTACCGCGGCGTGGCCGGCGTGCTGCCGCCCGGCCGCTGGCGCGTGGGCGTCGAGGCCAACGACTGGCGGCTGCCGACGGTGGAAGTCGAGGGTGAGCTGCGCGCGGTGCGCATCACCGCCGAAGCCCCGCGCTGACCGGTCACGGGGACATGGATCACCGGAGGACTGCGACGATGGATGACAACGAAACCAGGGCCCGGCTGTCCATGTGGATCATCTGGCCGGCATTCCTCGTCGCCGGCGTGGCCGAGCTCGTGTTCTTCTCGATCTTCGATCCGTTCGATCTGCACTTCTTCGGCGCGCCGCTCGACTGGTCGCGCCAGGCGATCTACACGCTGGGCTTCTTCGGTTTCTGGGGGCTTGGCATCGCGTCGTCGGCATTGACGCTGTTTCTCGAGCGGGCGCCGCGACGCGGCGGCCCGGATGCCCGGCGCGATACGGACCGCTAGCGGGTACCGATCAGTTGCCGCAACGTCGGGAGGTCGACGATCTGCACGCTGCGGCCGCGGACCTTGATGAGGCCTTCGGCGGCAAAGCGCGAAAAGAGCCGGCTGACCGTTTCCAGTTTCAGCCCGAGGTAGCGGCCGATCTCGTCGCGGGTCATCCGCAGCACGAACTCGGTGGACGAATAGCCGAGTCGGGCGTAGCGCTCCGACAGGCTCAGCAGGAACGCGGCCAGCCGTTCTTCGGCGCGCATGCTGCCGAGGAGCAGCAACAGGCGGTGGTCGGCGCTGATTTCGCGGCCGAGAATGCGATGCAGGTTGTGCTGCAGCGACGGCAGCCGGCGGGCGACGTTCTCGAGCTGGTCGAACGGAATCACGCACACTTCGCTGTTCTCGAGGGCGACGGCCTCGCTCGAGTGGCGGTCGTTGCCCACGCCGTCCAGGCCCAGGACGTCGCCGGGAAGGTGATAGCCTGCGATCTGGTCGCGTCCGTCGTCCGTTTCCACCGTGGTCTTGAACGAACCCACACGCACGGCGAACAACGCGGAGAAGACAGCGCCGTCGCGAAACAGCGCGTCGCCTTTGCGCACCTTCACGCGCTTGCGCACGATGGCATCGAGCGCGTCGACGTCCGCAGGGGAAAGTCCGACGGGCAGGCACAGCTCCCGCATGCCGCAGTCCGCGCAGTGGGTGCGCAACGCCTCGAGCGAGACGGCGCGCGGGGGAACGATGGTGAGGCGGACGGGTTCAGTCATCGCAACAGGGGCAGGTAAGCAATGGGGGCCATGGTGAGGGCAAGGTGGTGCAAGCGTCGGCAGTCTAGCGCCATCGGCCGCATTGCGCACGTGCACGATGCGGGGCCGGACTTGACGCAGGCTTCCTCTCCCACGTCGAACGCGGCCCGTCCCTGATGCCGCAGTCGGCGCTCATCGGTGCCTTCCTGGCCGGTCTCCTGGGCGGCGTGCATTGCCTCGCGATGTGCGGCGGCTGGATTGCCATCGCGGGCAGGACCGATGCGGCGCATCCGCTCCTGCCTGCGGCAGTGCTGCGGCGCCGGCAGTGGCTGAGCCAGGCGGGCCGGGTGTCCACCTATGTCGTGCTGGGGGCGCTGGCGGGCGCGGCGGGCGGGGCCGCCTTCGCACTGGCTTTGGCGCCGGTGCAGCGGGGCCTCTATGTCGCCGCCAACCTGTTGCTGCTGGTCCTGGCACTCTCCATCGCCGTGCGCGGCATGACGTTCGTCCCGCTGGAACGGGCCGGACTCGCGCTGTTCCGGCGCTTTCTGCCCGTCGTTGCCCGGATCACCCGGACGGAGGGGCTCCTGTCGAGCTACGCGCTCGGCGTGGTGTGGGGCCTCACCCCCTGCGCGCTCATCTACAGCGTATTGCCGGTGGCGCTGCTGGCCGGCGGTGCTGCGGACGGGGCGCTGGTGATGCTGGCGTTCGGCGTCGGCACGCTGCCCAACCTGCTGGCGGCCGGCTGGATCCTGGGACGTCTGCAGCGGTGGCTGGACAACGCCGCCTTGCGCTACGGTGCCGCCGCGATTGTCGGCGCATTCGCGCTGCTGGGCCTGTATCGCGCGTGGTTCGCGCCCGAAACGCTGGGCGACGGTCCGTTCTGCCTCGTCCGTTGACGGGGCGCGCCATGCGTGGTTGTCGCATCACGTGAACTTCGCCCCGTGCGAAAATGGCGTTTTGGCGTGACCGCGTGTGGTCACCCGTCACCGCCGGTCTGCCAGCCCACTCCCGATGCTCGATCCCCGCCGGTATTCACCCGCCGCCGCACCCGCGCCGCTCGCCCGACTCCACGCATTGACGGAAGAACGCCTTGGCGCGCCGACGGGCGACGCCGCGGTCCGCATCGATGCACAACTGGGCGCCGCGCTCGACGCGCTGCTGGTCGGCGAGGGAGCGGCGCTGGCGCAGCTTTTCGCCGACGTTCCTTCGGCCGCAGTCCATCGCCACCTGTGGCGCCTGCTGGTGGAACGGGAGCGGGCCGTCGGTGCGGATGCGGCGCTGCGCATGACGTTGTTCGCGATACCCCTGATCATCGTCGCGGCCGCCGACGGCAAGCCGGTGGCGCCGGTGACGTTGCCCGGCGTGGTCGACGACATCGCCGGCAAGGTTGCCATCCTGCGCGAGCATCGCGCGCTTGCCGGCAACGAAAATTTCGCGCTGGGGAATGCGCTGGTGGCCGCCGACGCGCTCGCGCTGGAACACCTGCCCGCGCTGCTCGCGGCGCGCGCCTTGCCGGCGACGGAAACACCGCTGCGCGCCCTTGCGCCGGCGCCGATCACGGTCGGCAGTGCGACCGAGACGGTGCACCTGCGCTTCCTCGTCGGAACGGCGCTCGCCGCGCCCACCGCCGATCCGCTGCGGGAGCAGACGGTAGGCCAATGGGGCATTCCCTTTGCCGCCGCCATGGCCCGCGACATCGGGGTCGCGGGCGTGTCGGTGCTGGTGCTTCCGCGGGCGCCGCAGGGGCTCGTGTCGGCGTTGTGGCAGGGCCGCGTCGCGCAGCGCGAAGTGGGCGCCCAGCTCTTTGCCAGCAACGCGATCCGGCGCCTGCGTGCCAGCGTGGGCGAGCCCCAGGCCGTGCTGAGCGCGCATGGTCCGCTCGACGGCGGTGGCGGCGAGGTGCGGTTGTCGCTGTCGTCGCCCTTCGATCCGCGCGAGGCCGAGGGCTTCCGGTGTCCGCTGCTGCCGCAGGACCGCGTCGACGATGTCGTCAAGATGCTGACCGACCTGCTGCGCGATTGCCGGGTCGATTCGGTTCGCGAGATGCCGGGCCTGCATGCCGATCGCGATCCCGGCACCGGGCTCACGCTGCTGTTCAAGGGCGATGCGGCGCCGGACGGCCGCGCGCCGATGCATTGATCCAATCGCGGCGCATGTGTCGCGGGCAGGGCGCGACCCGGCGCGCGGCCTAGGCCGGCGTCAGCCCGGCGCGATAGCGGCGTCCGTTTTCGACGTAACGCGCCGCCGCCGCGCGCAGGTTGGCAACCTCCGCCTCAGTGAGCGTGCGCACGACCTTGCCGGGAGTGCCCATCACCAGCGACCGGTCGGGAATGACCTTGCCCTCAGGGATCAGCGTGCAGGCGCCGATGAGGCACTCCTTGCCGATCACGGCGCGGTTGAGGATCACGGCCTTGATGCCGATCAGCGACCCTTCGCCGATCGTGCAGCCGTGCAGCATCACCTGGTGGCCCACCGTCACCTCGGTGCCGATGACGAGCGGTATGCCTTCATCGGCATGCAGCACCGAACCGTCCTGGATGTTCGAGCGCGCGCCGACGACGATGGGCTCGTTGTCGGCGCGGATCACGACGCCGAACCAGACCGATACCTGGTCTTCGAGCACGACGCTGCCGACGATCGTCGCATCGGGCGCCAGATAATGATCGGTGCCGCGGAGTTCGACATGCCGGTTGCCGAGCGAGTAGAGCATGGTGATGGTCCTGTTCCGGGTGTCACGGTCCGGGAAGAAAGCGGATGTCGCCGTACCACGCGTCCACCGTGGCACCGGTGTTGTCGGTATCGGTGAGCACGCCGACCTCGAAGAGCAGTCCCGGCGCCTCGTTGAACGCGCGGCGGAAGTCGTCCACCACATTGCGGCGCACGGTGACCCATTGGCCGACGTTGGCAGGGCCGCTGCTGGCCACCACCATCTCGACGCGATGGGTATGGGGATTGGCGATCACCGTGCCCACCGGAGCGCGATTGGACCAGATGTACATCAGCTCGGCGTACGGCAGCTCGCGGCCGGTGACGCGCTTGGCCAGCGCCGACGACGTGCGGTCCGCGAGCGACATCTGCGAGCGGTCGCCGTTGAAGTTGAGAATGATGCGCACCGGGGAGTCCTCGCGGCTGGCCACCGCATTGTCCGCGCCTTCGATCAGGTTTGCGATCTTCCAGCGCCATTGGAGGATCGGCGACGCGCTGATGTCGAACTTGACGGGATGAAGCAGGCCGCTGGCCGCCGCTTCGGCGTGGGCCATCAGCACCACCACGCCCTGGTCTTCGACGAAACGGTACACGGTCGGGGTCTTGAGCGGTCCCAGCCGGAACTCTTCCCAGCCGGCGGGCAGCGTGGCGCCCGCGCGCGCCGCCGAAAACGGCGTCACCAGTGGCGCTGCTTCCATCTGCTGCGCGGTGGCGGCGCCGGCCAGCAGGAGGCCGAGCAGGAGGACAGGCAGCGAGGCGGACCGCATGGGGAGGAAGGGGTGCACGAATGGCCAGAGGTGGAGCCGCTATAATAAACGACTCGTCATTCCGCCCACTCCTGAAGCGACCCCGCGATGAGCCTCGAACGTGTGCCTGCCGGCAAGGATGTTCCGAACGATTGCAATGTCGTCATCGAGATTCCGATGCGCGGCGATCCGATCAAGTACGAAGTCGACAAGGAAACCGGCGCCATGTTCGTCGATCGCTTCATGTCCACGGCGATGCACTACCCGTGCAACTACGGGTATATCCCGCAGACGCTGTCCGATGATGGCGACCCGTGCGACGTCCTGGTGCTGTCCCCGGTACCGCTCATCACCGGCGTGGTCGTCCGCTGCCGCCCGATCGGCATGCTGAACATGGACGACGAGGCCGGCGGCGACAGCAAGATCCTCGCCGTGCCGATCGACAAGCTGTCGTCGCTGTATCACCACGTGAAGAGCCCGCGCGACCTGCCCGAGCTCACCACCCGCCAGATCGCCCATTTCTTCGAGCACTACAAGGACCTCGAGCCCGGCAAGTGGGTGCGCATTGCGAGCTGGGTCGAAGCCGAGGCCGCCAAGCGCGAAGTCGTGGACGGCGTGGCCCGCTACAACAAGGCGAAGCGCAAGCCGGCGGCCGCCAAGGTGAAGCCGGCCAAGGCCGTCGCGCGCAGCAGGACCTGATGGCGCCCGCAGCGCGCCGGCAACTGGCTGCCGCCCATCATGCCGGGCGCCCGGCAAGGCGCTGAACCCGTCGTCGCGCACCCGCGCGCCGCCGCCAGCTTTCCCGCGTTGTTCGTGCTCCTGTGGAGCACGGGCTTCATCGCGGCCAAGTACGGCCTGCCATACGCGCCGCCGTTCCAGTTCCTGTTCTACCGGTTCACGCTCGTCGCACTGCTGATGGCGGCCGTGGCGTGGGCCACGCGCGCGACCTGGCCCGCCACGCGGCGGGAGTACCTGCACATCGCCGTCGTCGCGTGGCTGGTGCATGGCACCTATCTCGGCGGCGTGTTCGTGGCGCTCGCCGGCGGCATGTCGGCGGGCACCACCGCGATGCTGGTGGGACTGCAGCCGGTGCTGACGGTGCTGCTGGCGTGGGGCTTCCTGTCCGAGCGCGTGGTGCTGCGGCAATGGCTGGGGCTCCTGGGCGGGCTCGCGGGCGTCTACCTGGTGGTCCGGCACAAGATCGACTTTGCCGGAAGCCTGCAGGGCCTGCTGCCATGCGCGCTGGCGCTGGTGGGGATCAGCGTCGGCACGCTGTACCAGAAGCGCCATTGCGCGCACGTCGACCTGCGCAGCGGCGCCGCCATCCAGTACGCGGCGTGCGCGATCGTGTTCGCGCCGCTCGCGTTCCTGGTGGCGCCGCATCCCGTCCAGTGGACGCCCGAATTCTTCTTTGCGCTCGGCTGGTCGGTGGTCGTGCTTTCGGTCGGCGCGATCAGCCTGCTCTACTGGCTGCTGCGCCATGGCGCAGCGGCAGGCGTGGCGCGCCTTTTCTACCTCGTGCCGCCGGTCACCGCAACGATGGCGTGGCTGCTCTTCGGCGAGACGCTGGGCTGGGAGGCCGTGGCCGGCATGGTGTTGATCGCGGTGGGCGTGATGCTGGCGCGACCGCCCGCACCGGTTCGCGCGGGCTGAGTCAGGCCGGCGCGCGTGCCGAGACCGTTGGGGACGGCGCCTGCACGATGCGGGTGCCGGCAATGCGGTCGTGCAGGAACTGGCGCTGCGGATCGACGAAAGCCCACAGGAAGTTGAACGCAACGAGCCATACCGCTTGGGCGCCCAATCCGGCGGGGCGGAGCAGCGCAAACGCCAGAATGGCCAGCACGGGACCGATCCATGTGGCGAGGAAGCGCAGCAGCGCCGTCTTGCGCGAGACCGGGCTGCCGTCGGCCATGGCGAATTGCAGACGCCACGTCTTCATCGGCAGCGTGCGCCGGCCGCCGGACCAGCTGGCGACGCTGTACCACGCGAGCACGCCGAACAGCATGCAGAACAGCGCCACGCGCTGCGGCACGTCAGGGATGGCAAGGGCGTTTGCAGTGCCCGCGTGCCCCGGCGTGACCAGCGGCAGTGCGACGAAACCGGCGATGAAGATGATGGCGGTCAGCAGCAGCGCTTCGTACGTCAGCGCGGCGAAACGGCGGCCGCGACTTGCGAGCGGAAGGCCCGGCGCACTTGCGGCCGATGGGGACGTCGGCACGGTCACGCCAAGCCTGACGGGTGGCGCAACGATTACTGGCGCGGGGTCGACGCCGGCAGCGTCGACTGCGGCGTGGGTGGCGTGATCGCGGCCGGCTTGGTCATGGCGGGCGCGGGGGTGCGCGGCGCACCTGCGGCGCCCGGAGCCGCAGGCACTGGCGGCGCGC
>JANNYI010000549.1:0-2013 GCA_031410015.1 Betaproteobacteria bacterium
GCCGACGGGCTCGCTGCCGCGCGCGCGGGTGCGGATGCCATCGGCCTCGTGTTCTGGCCGGGCACGCCGCGCTTTGTCGAAGCTGGACAGGCGCGCGCGATCGCGGATGCGCTGCCGCCCTTCGTCACCCGCGTCGGCCTCTTCGTCGACCCGACGGCCGCCGACGTGCGTGCGATACTCGACGCGGTGCCGCTCGACGTGCTGCAGTTCCATGGGACGGAAGCGCCTGCGCTGTGTCGTGCCTCGGGGCGTCCCTACCTCAAGGCCATCCACATGAAGGATGGGGTCGATTTGGTAGAATTCGCAGCACTCTACGACGACGCGAGCGGCTTCGTTTTCGATTCGTACTGGCCGGGCGACCTTCCCGGCGGCACCGGGCGGGCGTTCGACTGGTCCCGGTTGTCGCCGGCGGTGCAGGCGAAGCTGCCGGCGCCGGCGATCCTTTGCGGCGGCCTCGATGCCGACAACGTGGCGGCCGCCATTCGCGCCGTCCAGCCGTGGGCGGTGGATGTTTCGAGCGGCGTGGAGGAGCGCGGACCGGACGGCAAGGCGCGTCGCGGGCTGAAGGACGCCGCACGCATCAACGCATTCATGCTTGGAGTTCGCGATGCAGATGTATGACTTGCCGGATGCCCGCGGGCATTTCGGCCCCTATGGCGGCGTGTTCGTCGCCGAAACGCTGATCCGCGCGCTCGAGGAGCTGAAGGAGCACTACGCGCGCTACCAGCACGATCCGGAATTTCGCGCCGAGTTCGAGCGCGAACTGAAGCACTACGTGGGCCGGCCGTCGCCGGTGTACCACGCGGAGCGCTGGTCGCGCGAGCTGGGCGGCGCGCAGATCTGGCTGAAGCGCGAGGACCTCAATCACACCGGCGCGCACAAGATCAACAACGTGATCGGGCAGGCACTGCTGGCGCGCCGTCTCGGCAAGCCGCGCGTGATCGCCGAAACCGGCGCGGGGCAGCACGGTGTGGCCACCGCCACGATCGCGGCGCGCTACGGCATGGAATGCATCGTGTACATGGGCTCGGAAGACGTGAAGCGCCAGGCGCAGAACGTCTACCGGATGAATCTGCTCGGCGCGAAAGTGGTGCCGGTGGAGTCGGGCAGCAAGACGCTGAAGGATGCGCTGAACGAGGCGATGCGCGACTGGGTGACCAACGTCGACAGCACGTTCTACATCATCGGCACCGTGGCCGGACCGCATCCGTATCCGATGATGGTGCGCGATTTCCAGCGCGTGATCGGCGACGAATGTGTCGTGCAGATGCCCGAATATGCCGGACGGCAGCCCGATGCCGTGATCGCATGTGTCGGCGGCGGCAGCAATGCGATGGGCATCTTCTATCCGTACATCGGCTTCGAGAACGTGCGGCTGATCGGTGTCGAGGCGGGCGGCGAAGGCATCGCCAGCGGCCGCCATTCGGCATCGCTGTCGGCGGGACGCCCCGGCGTGCTGCACGGCAATCGCACCTACCTGCTGCAGGACGCCAACGGCCAGATCACCGAGACGCATTCGGTGTCGGCGGGGCTCGATTACCCGGGCGTGGGTCCCGAGCACGCCTGGCTCAAGGATTCGAAGCGCGCCGAGTACGTGGCCATCGACGACGACGAGGCGCTGGCGGCCTTTCACCAATGCTGCCGCATCGAAGGCATCATCCCGGCGCTCGAATCGGCGCACGCGATCGCGTACGCCACCAAGCTCGCACCCACGATGCGCAAGGACCAGATCCTGCTCGTGAATCTTTCCGGCCGCGGCGACAAGGACATGCAGACGGTCGCGGACAAGATGGGCATCAAGCTCTGATGTCGCGCATCGCCGGGCGCTTCGCCGAACTGAAAGCCGCCGGGCGCAAGGCGCTGATTCCCTACATCACGGCAGGCGATCCCCTCAAGGCGAGCACGGTGCCGCTCCTGCATGGCATGGTGGAAGCGGGCAGCGACATCCTGGAGATCGGCGTGCCATTTTCGGACCCCATGGCCGACGGGCCGGCGATCCAGCGCTCCTCCGAG
>JANNYI010000550.1:0-8344 GCA_031410015.1 Betaproteobacteria bacterium
CTCGAACAGGATGATCACCTTCTGGCCGGTGTCCTTGACCCAGGCCTGCAGCTTCAGCAGCTCCACCTGCAGCGCATACTTCTGGCGCTCGTAGCTCTTGCGCGACAGCAGGTTGCGGTAGGGGTAGCCGCCGGAGCGCCAGTCGTCGGCCAGCTGCTCGTCCGGATCGGCCCTGGCTTTCTCGTCGACGTGCCGATACCGGTCGAGCAGCGCGCGCGCCAATGCCTGCGCGTCCTCCGGCGATCGCTTCGCCAGCATGGCGTCGAGCGAGTCGAGATCGGTTTCGCTGGTGGCCGCGATGCGGTCGCTGATCACGAGTTCCGCAACGGCGGTGGGCGAAGTCTGCACGGGGGGTCGGCGCGCGGCGGCGGGGCGCTTCGCCTTCGGCTTTGCCGCGGCCGGGCGTGTGCCGCGGGCCGCGGTGGCAGTGGGTTTGCGGATGGCCATCGTGATCCTCGGATGTTCAACAGTCCTGTAAATGCTACTACGAACGGTGCGGACCGAAGATGGCGCTGCCGCAGGTGCGACGTCGCGCCGCAGCAGACGGGAGCGAACGCGCGCGCCCAACGGGTCCGGTGACAAGGGCGGCGGGAAGGCCGGACACGCGAATGCTGGATTGCACATGCGCGCGCAACGAGTTGGGCGCTAAGACCAGGCCGCCCCGAAAAACGCTCGTATTTCCGTGCCGTAAAAAACAGCGCGACGCACTATCGACGATCACCGGCGCCCAGCGGGCGCCGCGTGCATCGTGATAGTGCGTCGCGGTGACTAAAAGGGCGTGGCCGAAACTATTTGGAGGAAGGCAACTTCCCAACCACGCCCTCCACGTAATAGTCCATCTTCGACAACTCCGCATCATTGAGCGTCTTGCCCGCCGCCAGGATGTCCTTGCCCGTGTTGTCCTTCATCGGGCCCGTGAACGGGTTGAGCTTGCCGGCGGCGATCTCGCCTTCCGCCTTCGTCACCATGGCCTGGACATCGGCGGGCACCACCTTGTTGAACGGCGCCATCTTGATCATGCCGTCCTTGATGCCGCCCCAGACGTTGCCCTGCTGCCACTTGCCGTCGATGGCCGACTGCGCGACCTTGGTGTAGTAGTTGCCCCAGTGGTGGGTGACGGCCGTCAGCTGCGCATTGGGACCGTACTTCGACATGTCCGAGTGATAGCCGATTGCATAGACCTTCTTCGCCTCGGCCGTCTGCACGGCGGCGGTGGAGTCGGTGTGGTGCGTCAGCACGTCGGCCTGCTGCGAGATCAGCGTGTTGGCGGCCTCGGACTCCTTGCCCGGATCGAACCACGAGTTGACCCAGATCACCTTCACTTCGGCCTTGGGATTGACGCTGCGCATGCCCCGCGCGAAAGCATTGATGCCCATCACCACTTCGGGGATCGGGAACGCGGCGATGTAGCCGGCGACGTTGGTCTTGCTCATCTTGCCCGCGACGATGCCGGCCAGGTAGCGGCCTTCGTAGAAGCGCGCGTTGTAGATGCCGACGTTCTTGGCGGTCTTGTAGCCGGTGGCGTGCTCGAAGTTGACCTTGGGGAACGTGCCGGCGACCTTGATCGTGGGATTCATGTAGCCGAAGGACGTCGTGAAGATCAGGTTGTGACCGGTGGCCGCGAGCTCGCGGATCACGCGCTCGGCATCCGCGCCCTCGGGCACGTTCTCGATGTACTTGCTGGTGACCTTGGCGCCCAGCGCCTTTTCCATTTCCTTGCGGCCCGTGTCGTGCTGGAAGGTCCAGCCGGCGTCGCCGATGGGGCTGACGTAGACGAAGCCGATCTTGAGCGGCTCGCCGGCTTTGGTCTGGGCGCTGGCGGGCGCGGCAAGCGCGACGGCGCCGGCGGCGAGCAGGGCCAGCGTGGTGCGGCGGGTGATACGGGTCATGGCGGTCTCCTGGAGCGGGGTCTGGGTAGGCAAAGGGCGGCGGTGGGAATCGAAATCGGGATGAATTCTACGCTGATGCAGGGCGGTTTTAACCGTAGGGGTGGAACGACTTGCCGAGCGACGCCGGGGCATTGAGCCTGATGGCCGTGGCATCGCGCGAAATGACGGCCAGCACGACGATCGTGGCGATGTACGGCAGCATCGACAGGTACTGCGACGGGATGTCGACACCCAGTCCCTGGGCCTGGAACTGCGCGAGCGTCACCCCGCCGAACAGGTAGGCGCCCGCCAGCACGCGCCAGGGCTTCCACGTGGCAAACACGACCAGAGCCAGCGCGATCCAGCCCCGCCCGGCGGTCATGCCTTCCGTCCACGACGGGTTGTAGACCAGCGACAGGTAGGCGCCGGCGATGCCGGCACAGGCGCCGCCGAACATCACCGCGAGGTAGCGGATGCGGATGACCGGATAGCCGATCGCATGCGCGGATTGGGGCGACTCGCCGACGGCGCGCAGGATCAACCCGGCGCGCGAATGGAACAGGAACCACTGGATCAGCACGAACAGCACGATCGACAGGTAGACGAGCGGGCTGTGGCCGAACAGCATCTTGCCCACCACCGGCAGGTCGGAGAGGCCGGGCACGGCCAGCGCCTTGATCGGCTCGATCACCACGCTGACGTATTCGAGGCCGATGAATGCGGACAGGCCGATGCCGAACAGCGACAGCGCAAGGCCGGAGGCCACCTGGTTGGCCTGCAGTGTCAGTGTGACAAAGGCGAAGATCAGCGACAGCGCGGCGCCCGCGGCCATGCCCGCGGCAAGGCCCAGCCACGGCGACTTGGTGGTGGCCGCCACGATGAACGATACGACCGCACCGACCAGCATCATGCCTTCCACGCCGAGGTTCAGCACGCCGGCCTTTTCGGTGACGAGTTCGCCGAGCGCGGCGTAGACCAGCGGGGTGCCGGCGGCCAGCGTCAGGATCAGCAATTGCGCGACGGTATCCATCAGGCGGGCTTCGCGACGGCGGGCGCGGTGCGGATCACCCGCAGCCGGTAGTGGATGAACACATCGGCCGCCAGCAGGAAGAACAGCAGCGTGCCCTGGAAGAGGCCCGTCACCGATGACGGCAGCGCGAGTCGCATCTGCGCCGCCTCGCCGCCCAGGTAGAGCAGCGACATCAGCAGGCTGGCGAAGAAAATGCCCACCGGATGCAGCCGTCCGACAAACGCCACGATGATCGCCGCAAAGCCATAGCCAGGCGACACGATCGGCAACAGCTGGCCGATCGGCCCGGCCACTTCGCCCACGCCCGCGACGCCTGCACTGCCGCCGCCGATCAGCATGCCGAGCCAGACGGTGCGGCTGGCCGAGATGCCGGCGTAGTTGGCGGCGGCGGGGGCGAGTCCCGCCACGCGCATCTGGTAGCCGACGAGGCTCATGCGCATGAAGAGCCACGCCATCGCGACGGCCGCCAGCGCGATCATGAAGCCGACGTTGAGCCGCGTTTCGGGGAGCAGGTTGAGCAGCAGCGCGTTGTCGTCGAACATCTTCGATTGCGGAAAATTGAAGCCCTCCGGGTCGCGCCACGCGCCGTGCACCAGCAGCGACAGGATGAACGAGGCCACGTACACGAGCATCAGCGACACGAGGATCTCGTTGGCGTTGAAGCGCGTGCGCAGGAAGGCCGGGATCGCCGCCCAGAGCACGCCGCCCAGCAGTCCCGCGACGAGCATCAGCGGCAGGACCAGCCACGACGTCGAGCCATGGAATGCCAGTGCCACGCCGCCGCCGAAGATCGCGCCCATGATGAGCTGGCCCTCGGCGCCGATGTTCCAGACGTTGGCGCGATAGCCGATGGCGAGCCCGACGGCACACAGCATGATCGGACTGGCCTTCAGCAGCAGCTCGCCGATGTCGTAGAGCGTGTCGATGGGCTCGATGAAGAACACGTACATCGCCTCCCACGGATTCTTGCCCATCGCCGAGAACAGCATGAGACCGATGGCCAGCACGGCGAGCGTGGCCACGATCGGCGATAGCCAGCCGGCCAGGCGCGACGGTTCAGGACGGGGTTCGAGGCGAAGGCGCATGGGCGGTCGGTGGCGGCAGGAAACGAATGGATGTCGGCGCGGGGAGGGCGGCGGGTCAGATCATGCCGGCAGGCGAGAACGGGCGATGGGGCTCGGCGCCTGACGCAATGAACGAGCCGGACATCAGGAGACCGATCTCGGCGGCATTGGTGTCGCTGACCGCCTTGGCATCGGACAGGCGGCCCCGCGCGATCACGGCGAGGCGATCGCAGATCTCGAAGAGCTCGTCGAGTTCCTCCGACACCACCAGCACTGCCACGCCGCTGTCGCGCAGGTCGAGCAGCGCCTGCCGGATCTGCGCCGCGGCGCCGACATCGACCCCCCAGGTGGGCTGCGCGGCGATCATCATTTTCGGATGCTGGCGAATTTCGCGCCCCACGATGAATTTTTGCAGGTTGCCGCCGGACAGGCTGCGCGCAATGGCGTCGGGCCCGCCGGCCTTCACGCCGTACGCGCGAATGGTCTCCACTGCGTAGGCGCGCACGGCATCGTGGCGCACGAAGCCACGCGAGACCAGTTGTTGCCGATGCGCGGTGAGCAATGCATTGTCGGCCAGCGACATCTCGGGCACCGCGCCACGACCCAGGCGCTCCTCCGGCACGAATGCAAAGCCCAACGCGCGGCGCTGCGCGGCGTCGAGGCGGCCGACGGCCTGTCCCAGCAGCATGATCCGATCGGCGTCCGGCACGCGGCGCTCGCCCGAGAGTGCTGCCATCAGCTCCTTCTGCCCGTTGCCGGACACGCCGGCAATGCCGACGATCTCGCCCACCCGCACGGTGAGGCTGATGTTGTGCAACGCCGTGCCGAACGGGTCATCGGCGTCCAGCGACAGGTCGCGCACCACCAGCGCGTCGGCACCGATCTGCGCCTGCCGATGCTGCGGATGCGGCAGGTCGCTGCCGATCATCATCCGCGCCAGCGAGGTCGACGATTCGTGGCGCGGATCGCAGGTGCCGGTGACCTTGCCGCCCCGCAACACGGTGGCCTTGTGGCACAGCGCGCGGATCTCGTCCAGCTTGTGGCTGATGTAGAGGATGCTGCAGCCCTCGCTGGCAAGGCGCCGCAGTGTTTCGAACAATTTCTCCACGGCCTGCGGCGTCAGCACCGACGTGGGCTCGTCCATGATCAGGAGGCGCGGATCCTGCAGCAGGCAGCGGACGATCTCGACGCGCTGCCGCTCGCCGACCGACATCGTGTGGATGTGGCGATCGGGGGCGAGCGGCAGCCCGTAGCGGGTGGAGACCTCGCGGATGCGCGCCGGCAGGTCGTCGCCGCTGCGGTCCTTTTCCAGCGCCAGCGCGATGTTGTCTGCAACCGTCAGCGTCTCGAACAGCGAGAAGTGCTGGAACACCATGCCGATGCCCAGCCGCCGCGCGCGTGCCGGATTGGCGATGGCAACGGCCTTGCCCTCCCACGCGATGGTGCCGGTGTCCGGCTTGACCGCGCCGTAGATGATCTTCATCAGCGTCGACTTGCCCGCGCCGTTTTCGCCGAGCACGGCGTGGATCTCGCCGGGCAGCACCGTCAGGCTCACGTCCTGGTTGGCGATCACCGATGGGTAGGCCTTGGTGATGCCGGTGAGCTGCAGGCGCGGCGTCGTGGCGGCGTCGGTCATGGTCTTGGCGTCCGCTGGGTAGTGGCGCGCAGCGCCCGGGCAGGCCCATGCGTGCCGGCGGCAACCGACCCGCCTGCAACGGCGGCTGCGTCCACAGCGCCGCGGGCGGCGAGCGCCTCGCGCCGCGCCAGCAATTCCGCGGCAACGGCAACGGCGATCGCGCCGGGTTCCTTGCTGCGGATCGCGATGCCGGGCTGCCCGCCGATCGGACACACGATACGCGCCAGCGCTGCGAGTGGCACGCCGCGCGCGGCCAGCCGCTTCTCGAACTGATTGCGCTTGGATTGCGATCCGATCAGGCCCAGGTACGACCAGTCGTCACGGCGCAATGCGGCCTGCGTCAGCTCGAAGTCGAGCGCGTGGCTGTGGGTGAGGATGAGCACCCAGGCGCCGCGCGGCGCGGCATTCAGCTCGGCGATCGGGTCGTCGGTGAGCACCGTGTCGACGTTGGTGGCAACCTGCGCCGGAAAGTCGTGCTCGCGGCCATCGATCCAGCGCACCGAAGCGTCCAGCGTGCCCAGGACCTGTGCCAGCGCCCGTCCGACGTGACCGTTGCCGAACAGCAGGATATTGAAGTGTCGCGGGCGCACGATGTGCAGCAGCAGCGTCGCGCCGTCCGTGGCGGCGGCGGGCACCAGCATCGCGCCGACCATGCCGGTGGCCACGCGTTGCCGGGCCAGCGCGATCGCCGCCGAGTCATCATGCGGCGTGCCCAGGGATCCGGCGACGTTGTCGGCGCTGACGAGCAGTGGCGCGGCATGGCTGCCGATGCGCGAGACCAGGGCGAGGGGTGTGTGCGTGCGCCGGCAGGCCAGCGCGGTGTCGAGCCAGCCGTGCTCTCCCTGCCGGACGACGTTGAAGGCGAGCGTGGCCACGCCGCCGCAACACTGGCCCAGGCTGGCGGCCAGCGGGAACCGCACGATCCACGCCCCCAACGGCGCGGTGCTGGCGAGCGCGTCGCGCGCGATCCGCAGGGCCTCGAACTCGAGATGGCCGCCGCCGATGGTGCCCGTGGCGTCACCGGCGGAAATCACCATCGTGGCGCCGGCTTCGCGCGGGGTGGACCCCGTGGTGTGCGCGACCGTGACCAGCACCGCGTGGCCGTCGCGGACCACGCGTTCGCGCAGCGTGGCGAGCCACTCAGCCATGGGTGCCCGCGCGCTCGCGCAGTTCGGCGATCGACGCCAGGATGCGCTCGTCGGTGGCCGGTGCATCCAGGCGCGGCGCGTGGCGGTGGCTGCCGACGCTGGCGATCGCATCGCGCAGCGCCTGGAAACCGGACAGCGCCAGCATGAACGGCGGCTCGCCGACGGCCTTGGAACGGTAGATCGTGTCCTCGCGATTGGGCGCGTCGAAGAACGCCACGTTGAAGTGCGCCGGCACGTCGTGCGCCGTGGGAATCTTGTAGGTGGACGGGGCAAAAGTCTTCAGCTCGCCCTTGTCGTTCCACCACAGCTCCTCGAGTGCCAGCCAGCCCCAGCCCTGGATGAAGCCGCCTTCGATCTGGCCGCGATCGAGCGCGGGGTTGAGCGATGTGCCGACGTCGTGCAGGATGTCCACCGCCAGCAGCCGATGTTCGCCGGTGAGCGTGTCGACGGCCACCTCGGCCACCGCGGCACCATAGGCGTAGTAGAAGAACGGTCGGCCCGACAGCGTCTTGCGGTCGTAATGGATCTTGGGCGTGGCATAGAAGCCGGTGGCGGAGAGCTGCACACGCGCCATGTACGCCATGTGCGCCAGCTCCGCGAAAGGCAGCGTCCTGCTGCCCGCGGTGACGATGCCGTTGGCGATGTCGACGCGCTGCGGATCGCAGTCGAACTTGCGCGCCGCATAGGCCACGAGGCGTGCGCGCAGCGTGCGCGCGGCATCGCGCGCCGCCATGCCATTGAGATCGCTGCCGGAGGACGCCGCCGTCGGCGACGCGTTGGGCACCTTGCTGGTGTCGGACGCCGACACGCGCACCGTGGCCATCGGCACGCCCAACTCCTGCGCAACCACCTGGGCCACCTTGGTGAACAACCCCTGGCCCATCTCGGTGCCGCCGTGGTTGAGCAGCAGCGTGCCGTCGTCGTAGAGGTGGAGCAGCGCGCCGGCCTGGTTGTAGTGCGTGGCGGTGAACGAGATGCCGAACTTCACCGGGGTCAGTGCAATGCCGCGCTTGATGATCGCGTTGGCACCGTTCCAGGTGGCGATTTCTGCCCGCCGCGCGCGGTAGCGCGATGTCTGCTCGAGCTGCGCGATCAGCTCTGGCGCGATGTTGTCCTCGATCGTCATGCCGAAGGGCGTGACGTTGTTGGTGGTGGTGCCGTAGAGATTGGCAATGCGCACGTCGAGCGGATCGCGGCCCAGCGCGCGCGCCACCTCGTCGATGACGTGCTCGATCGGGAACATGCCCTGCGGCCCGCCGAAGCCGCGGAACGCGGTGTCGGACACCGTATTGGTCTTGCAGCGAAAACTGTGCAGCGCGACGTCGGGCAGCCAGTACGTGTTGTCGGCATGGAACACCGCGCGATCGTTCACCGGCCCGGACAGGTCCGCCGAGAAGCCGCAGCGCGAGGCCAGCGTGAGGTCGAGCCCGAGGATGCGGCCGTCGGCATCGAAGCCCACGTCGTAGCGGTAGGCAAAGGCGTGGCGCTTGCCGGTGGAGCGCTTGTCGTCGTCGCGGTCGTGGCGCAGCTGGGCGGCGCGCCCCGTGCGCCGCGCGACCAGCGCCGCGGCGCAGGCGAAGAGCGACATCTGCGTTTCC
>JANNYI010000551.1:0-6279 GCA_031410015.1 Betaproteobacteria bacterium
CAACGCTAGCCCCCTTCGTATTACCGCGGCTGCTGGCACGAAGTTAGCCGGGGCTTCTTCTTCAGGTACCGTCATTATCGTCCCTGACGAAAGGATTTTACAACCCTAGGGCCTTCATCATCCACGCGGCATGGCTGGATCAGGCTTGCGCCCATTGTCCAATATTCCCCACTGCTGCCTCCCGTAGGAGTCTGGGCCGTGTCTCAGTCCCAGTGTGGCTGATCATCCTCTCAGAACAGCTACTGATCGTCGCCTTGGTAGGCCATTACCCCACCAACTAGCTAATCAGACGCGGGCTGATCCGAAGGCGATAAATCTTTCACCTCTCGGTCACATACGGTATTAGCTCCAGTTTCCCGGAGTTGTTCCGTACCTTCGGGCACATTCCCACGTGTTACTCACCCGTCTGCCGCTCCCCTTGCGGGGCGCTCGACTTGCATGTGTTAGGCCTGCCGCCAGCGTTCGTTCTGAGCCAGAATCAAACTCTCAGGTTGAGTTGACTCCAACGACCCCTACCTCCGGTTTTCACCGGCATTCGGGGCGACTATTTGCATAGCGTTACATATTTCTTTGACGGGAAACCGCCACTTATTGTCGGCCGCCACCCGAAGGTGATGGCCGGCTTACATGGTCGATTACCATATCCAAGAAACGCACTCGTCAGTGTCTGTTGTGTGGGCATTACCCACACGACAGGCGAACCGCCGCCTGCGTCTCTCTTCTCCAAATAACGATGTCAAAGACCTGAGAACCGGACCGAAAGGCTTGCGCCTTCAAGGCCATTTCCGACCCCGATTTCCGAAGCCCCGTTGAGGGGCCCGTCGTCGGGAGGGGCGCTTCTAGTCGCCCCCCTATTTCGTGTCAACGGCAATTCCGAAAACGCCTCACATCTCTTTTCAGGCGAGAACCGCTCGCCACAAAACGCGATGTGGAGTGCTTGCGACGGGCGGAAGAAGCGCGAAACCTCGCGCCGCCGTCCCGATGCCGCAAGATTGGAGAAATTAGAGGGTCGACTGGTTAAAATCAAGCGCCATTATCGCCCACAGGTGCGGCATTCACAGCCTTTAGCCGGAGGCGATGTACGCCCGCATGGCCGCCGCCTCGACCTCGACCTCCTCGATCTTGCGCTTTACGAGGTCGCCGATCGACACCAGGCCGATGAGTTTCCCGTCGCGCACCACGGGCAGGTGGCGGATCCGCCGGTCGGTCATTCGCGACAGGCCGGCGTCGACCGTTTCGTCCACGTGCAGCGTGATCACCGTGCGGGACATGACCGATGCGACCGTATCGTTGAGACACGGCGCGCCGCGTTCGGCCAGCTGGCGCACGATATCGCGCTCCGAAAGGATGCCGATCATCTCGCCTTCGGCGTCGAGCACGACGATGCAGCCCACGCGCTTGTCGGTGAGGTCGCGGGCGGCTTCGGCCAGCGTCGCCTCGCCGGCGATGGCATAGACCTGGTCTCCCTTATGCGACAAAATCTGCGCGATCAGCATCCAGACCTCCCTCGTCTCGCCCCCAAAAGGATGCGCTGTGCTGCGCGCTGCGGCAAGTGCGCACGCCCTTGATGGACGATGGATAACGACATGGTGCGCAAGTGGCGTCGAACTGGGCTAATCTGGCGCCTTGGGAGCAGATGATGGCCTACCGGCAGCGCCTTGAACGTGATCTCGACCGCTGGATCGCTGCGGGCCATGTGCCGGCCGATCGCCGCGCGCCGATCCTCGCCATGGTGGAGGAGCCGCGCCGGCTGGATGCCGCCACCGCCCTCGCCTACGTGGGCGCAACCCTGTTGGGATTGGCGCTGATCGCGTTCGTGGCCGCCAACTGGGACGGCCTGCCCCGCCTGCTGCGCTTTGGAATGATCCTCACACTGTTCGCCGCCGCCGTCGGTGGCGCGGCGTGGGCGGCCCACAAGCAACGCGCTGGCCTTTCCAACGGCCTCACGACGCTGTCGGCGCTGATCTTCGCCGCCGCCGTGGGTCTTGTCGGCCAGATCTTCGATATTGCAGGCGTGCCCGCCCATGCGCTGATCGGATCCGGTGTGGCTGCAGCGCTTCTCGCGTTGGCCGGGCGATCGACTGGAGCTGCGATTGCGTCGCTGGTTTTGATCGGACTGGGTAACGCGCAGCTTGGAAACGCCAATCTCTGGTGGTTGCTGGCCGCGTCCGTGCCGGCGGCGATCGCGGCGTGGTCGTGGCGTTCCGGCGCGCTCGCGCAGGCCGCGAGCTTGGCCCTGCTGGTATCCATTGCGTGGCTGTGCGGACGGTCGGAGGCGTCGAGCGGCTGGTTCCTGACGGCGACGGTGGTGACCATCGGCCTCGGCGCGCTCGCGCGCTGGCGGGCGCAGAGCGACGACAACAGCGTCTTCCCGACATTCTATGGCTGGGCCGTCTGGGGCGCGCTCGCGTTCCTCGTCTGCGCCGGCTTCGACAATCTCTCCACTGGCCCCAACATGATCCCGCATCGCCTTGCGTGGCTCGCCGCCGCCAGCGGCGCCATCGCGCTCGGGCGCCATGAGCGGCACGCGATGATCACCGCCGCCGGCGTCATCTTCCTGATCGGCGCGGCGATCACGGTGCTCATCGATCTTGGTGTGAACCTCATCACCGCCGCGGCGCTGTTCTTCGTGTGCGCGCTTGTCGCTCTCGTGGGCGGCCTCCTCCTGCGCCGCGGCGCCCAGCAGAAGAAGACCGCGCCATGACGTTCGGCCTGTCCCATCGCCTGCTCGCCGCCGGCGCCGTGTGTCTTGCAGCGCTGATCGCGCTCGTGGTCGTCGAGGATCGCGCCCGGGCCGCCGGCCGCGAAGTGATCGTCAACATGGAGCCGATCGATCCGCGCTCGATCCTGTCGGGCCACTACGTGATGCTCGGCTTCACCGACGTCATGCCCGACGGCGAAGCGTGCCCCGTGCTCGCCACCAATCCCGGCGACGACGGCTGGCTGGCGCTGAAGCAACGCGACGACCGCCACGTCGTGGCCGCATCGGCGCCGACGCGCGCGGCGCTCGACGGCAAAGGCGACGTGTTCGTGCGCGGCTGGGCCATGTGCGACGAGCCCGCGCCCGCCTCTACCGACACACCACCGGCGCCCGCAACCCCCGGCCGCATCACCATGCATCTCGGCGTCGAACGCATCCACGCCGATCAGGACTAAGCCGTCGCCATCGAAAAAGACATGCGCGACCGCACCGGCGACGCCGCACGCGTGGCCGCCATCCTCTCCGTCGGCGCCGACGGCACACCGCGCACCAAGGGGCTTGTTGTGGACGGCAAGCGGGTGGAGCTGACCTGGTTCTAGGCCGCGTTCCCACTCTGTTTGAGTTTCGCCGCCTGATGCACCGCCCCCGCTTCCTAGCACTGGTCAAAAGTGCATAACTGATGGCGCAAGCCAACGGGGGTGCGGCATGGCGGACGAACGGACACGCGCGGAACGAGAGCAAGACTGGTGGGCAAAGTGGCGCCGGGGCGACTACACTTGGGCGGGGTTACAAGGTCGCGCATGGCAAGGCTGGATCGTCACCGACGAAGGTTTCGTGGTCGAGGCCCAAACCTCGCGGCGATACGGGACAGCCAAGCCGCTCGTCGCAGCTGAGCATCAGGTGGAGGCGCGCGGACGGGACGCCAACCTGCAGGACTATTGGCGTGCAGACCCCGCCACCGGCCGGCTACGCAGCGACGAAGACATGCGGGACGAACTGATTGGTGCGGATGGCCAGCCCGTCTATCACCGCGCCCACCTCCCACTTAGCTATGAAAACGGCACACCCACGGCGAAAGCTGGCTGGAACAGCAACGCACTCGACGACGTCGTCGATGCCCGCCTGCTCGCGGCGGAAGACACCGAGTGGGATGGGCCTGCCCACCGTCGCAGGGTGGACTTCGATTCCCGCGCGCAGTTCCAGGGCGGCGTGTGGCTGAAAGGCGCTTTCGAACCCGCTGCCGACGCCAGGCCGTTGTCAGTGCGATATGCGAATGCCGCCTTCGCCGGCGACGAGTGTAGATTCAATACAGCGGTCTTTTCCGGTGATGGTCACTTTCAGGGCGTGGGATTTTTTGTTTTTGCGTGGTTTGATCGCACGACGTTCGCGGGGCAGACATCCTTCACGGAAGCGGTTTTTTTTGGCGGCGCTTCCTTTACCGGAACGAAATTTTCCGGTGAAGCGAACTTCGCAAACACCAGCTTCACGAGCGCTTGGTTCGATTCCATCTCCTTTTCCGACAACGCCTTGTTCACCAACGCGACCTTCTCAAATGGCGGCTACTTTGAAAGAACAAAGTTTCTCGGTGAAGCTCGATTTCAAGGCACAACCTTTTCCGGCAACGCTCGATTTAACGACGCCGTGTTTTCAGGAGACGCGCGATTTCCAAACGCTACATTTTCCGGCAGCGCGATGTTCGACGATGCCATTTTTTCGGGCAAAGCTCTGTTTGTCGGGGCGGCGTTCGCCGGATACTCCGGCTTCAAGCACTGCCAGTTCAAGCAGAACGCGGACTTTACCGGCGCAGGGCGCGCGGCGCACGTGGCGGCCGCAGAGCAAGTCGTCTTGCTTAAACCTCCTACGGTGGAAAATGCGCGCGCCGGGACTCTGAAAAAGCCGGCCGGGCTAGAGCCAATCGCGCGCGGAGGATTTCAAAAATGTAGCTTTGCCAAAGCAGTGTTCTTCGGGAATGCCGACTTTTCCAATCGAACCTTTACTGCCGAAGCAGAGTTCGACAGCGCGGACTTTCGTGGCGCCCCCGTTTTTCACGATGCGGTTATCGGTCAGGGAGTGCGATTTTACCGGGCGCGATTCGACGCGCCGTGGCGCGCCGCCGACACGTGGTCATCCGAACAAATAGCTGCCGCCAAGTTGAGGAACGCTGCGGCCGCGACCGAAGCGAAGGCGCAAGGCAGATCTGTGCCAAAGCTCACTATCCCCAAACGCCAGGAGCTACTCGACGCCCGCTTCGCCGCACTCGAGCAAGCCTACCGCACGCTCAAGCTCGCCATGGAAAACATCCGCGACCGGGACCGCGAGCAGACGTTCTATCGCTACGAACTCGTCTGCCGCCGGCGTCAGTCAACCACGTTCTGGGGCGAACGGCTCATCTCGCAGGGCTACGGCCTCATCTCCAACTACGGCGGTTCGCTTTTCCGCCCCGTCGTGACGCTGACCTTGCTCACCGCGACGTTCGGCCTTGTCTACTGGGGATGGGCATCGGCGTTTCAGGGCAAGCCGCTCGCCCTTCTCGGCGCCGGCGGGCTGCAGAACGACGTCTGGGATGCGCTACTGTTTTCGGCCAACAATGTGTTTCGCCCGTTCAACGCCTGGAGCGCCGACAGCGGCGAGCACAGCGCGTGGCTGACGCGGTTCCTCTCGGCGCAGACCGCCAATCCAGACGTCGTGCACGGCGCGGGATGGCGCCTCGGCATCCGCCTTGTGGCGACCGCTCAATCGCTGGTAGCCATCGTTCTGGCGTTCCTGTTTGCGCTCGGCGTGCGGCGGCGGTTCCAGATCAGTTGACGCGCGATCAAATGACACGATGGGGATCAAATGACTGAAGCGGTTCAGGATGCGTCGGCGCCAAAGTGGATGCGGTGGACAGGCATCGGCCTCTCCGCTCTCGCCATCGCGTTCCTGCTGATGGATGCGACGATGAAGCTGCTGCGGCTGCCTGTTGTGCTGGAGACGACGGCGGATCTTGGCTGGCCGGTGTCGTCGGTGCTGACGCTCGGCGTCATCCTGCTGGGATCGACCGCGCTTTACGCGATCCCGCGCACCTCGGTGCTCGGCGCCGTCCTGCTTACTGGCTACCTCGGCGGCGCGGTCGCCACGCATCTGCGCATCGGCAGCCCGCTGCTCAGCCACGTGCTGTTCGGGGTCTACATCGGCCTGCTGGTGTGGGGTGGTCTCTACCTGCGCGATGCCCGCCTGCGCGCGCTGTTTCCGGTGCGCAGGTAGCGCTCGTCAGCTCCAGGGCGACGCCGTGCGGCGCGGCGCCATGAGCGGATAGAGAACGATGCCGGCGATGAAGCCGCCCAGATGCGCCTCCCAGGCGATCGGCAGCACGCCGGTTGATCGTGCGAGCATGGCGACGCCAACGTTCACGAGCAGGAAGTAGAAGCCCATCTGCAGGATTGCGGGCGTGCGGATCGCGCGACGCCAGTCCGGCGCGAGCGCCAGCAGGTAAGCGGCAAACAGGCCGCACGCCGCGCCCGAGGCGCCGATCGCGGGCGCCTGCGAGTCCGGGTTGAACCCGATGTAGGTGATGGCGCCGGCCGCGCCCGACAGGAAGA
>JANNYI010000552.1:0-8391 GCA_031410015.1 Betaproteobacteria bacterium
CAGCTTGAAGCGCACGATTGCCACGTCCGGCGCGGCGCGCTCGATGGACTCGATGCGACAGGGCAGCCGCTTGATCTGGATGTCGCCGGCCCGCCGCACTTCGCGGACCTCGATCACCACATCGGTCAGCGGTCGCGCGCAGCAGAAGAGTGCCAGCCCCGTGCGCTTTTCATCGGCGGTGAGCGTTGCGGCCTGGTGCGGGCCGTAGTCGACGTCGCCGGACAGGATGCGCCCCTTGCACGTGCCGCAGGCGCCGTTGCGGCAGCCGTAGGGGAGGAGGAGGTCGGCCCGCATCGCGGCTGCGAGGATGGTCTCGTCCGCAGCGCACGGATACCGGTGGTCGCTGGGCTTTATGGTAATCTCGAAAGTCATTCAGGCCATTCCGTTTCGCGCCGCTGCCTGCATCACGGTGGCGCGGGACACGAGTCGCGAGCGTGCAGAGAATCCTGTTGATCGGTTGCGGTGATGTCGCCCTGCGCATCGCCGGCATGCTGCGCGGACGGGCGCAGGTGGTGGGGCTTACGCGACGCGCCGACGATGTGCCCAAGTTGCGCGCCCACCACATCGTTCCGCTGGTGGCCGACCTCGACGACGTCGCATCGCTGCGCCGCCTCAACACCGCACCCTACGCCGTCGTGCACCTGGCCCCGCCGCCTGCTCACGGCAGCGACGATCCACGCACGCAACGGCTGGTGGCCGCCTTGTCGCGGGCGCAGATTATACCCCGGCGCTTTGTCTACATTTCCACGTCGGGGGTGTACGGCGACTGTGCCGGTGCCCGCATCGACGAGACCCGCGCCGCCCGCCCGCAGACGCCGCGGGCACGCCGCCGCGTGGCCGCTGAAGCGCGGCTGCGGGCGTGGGCCGCGCGGGCCGGCGTGCCGCTTGCCATCATCCGCGCGCCCGGCATCTACGCCCAGTCGCGGTTGCCGCTGGAGCGCATCCGCCAGGGCACTCCGGTGCTCGCGCCGGACGACGATGTGTTCACCAATCACATCCACGCCGACGACCTGGCACGCGCCGCCATCGCGGCGATCTATCACGGCAGCCCCAACCGCGCCTACAACGCGACCGACGATGCCGAGATGCAGATGGGTGGCTGGTTCGATGCGGTTGCCGATGCGTACCAGTTGCCGCGCCCGCCCCGGGTTACGTGGGAGGAGGCGGAGCAGCGCATCGCGCCGATGCTGATGTCCTTCATGAGCGAGTCGCGGCGCCTGTCCAACGCGCGGATGAAGCGCGAGCTGCGCGTGCGCCTTGCGTACCCGACCCCGCAGGTGATGCTGTCCGCGGTGGCGCCCCGGCAGTTGAAGAAGCAGCTGCCCCTCGCGCTGTGAGTTCGGTGCAGGGTCCGCTCGGGCCACCCACCGGCCACCCCGCCGGCTTGCCGCCGCTGACATGGCGCGAGCGGCTCGATGCCTACGAGCGGCTGGTGCGCCTCGACAAGCCCATCGGCATCCTGCTGCTGCTGTGGCCCACACTCACCGCGCTGTGGATCGCCGCCTCCGGCGCGCCCTCCGGGGCGCTGGTGCTGGTGTTCGTCATCGGCACAATCGTGATGCGGTGCGCCGGCTGCGCCTTCAACGACTGGGCCGACCGCGACTTCGATCCGCACGTCAAGCGCACGGCGCAGCGCCCGCTGGCGCAGCGGGTGATTGCGCCGTGGGAGGCGCTGGTGGTCGCGGCGGGCTTCGCGCTGTCGGGCTTTGCGCTGGTGCTCGTGGCCACCAACACGACCACGCTGGTGCTGTCGGTGGTGGGGCTGGCCATCAGCATCGCCTATCCGTTCTTCAAGCGGTTCTTCGCGCTGCCGCAGGCCTTTCTCGGCATCGCGTTCTCCTTCGGCATCCCCATGGCGTATGCGGCGGTCTACGATCGCGTGCCCTGGATGGGCTGGGTGCTGTTCGCGCTGAACCTCTTCTGGGTCGTGGCCTACGACACCGAATACGCGATGGTGGATCGCGACGACGACGTGAAGCTCGGCATGCGCACGTCGGCGCTCACCTTCGGCCGCTTCGATGTGCTGGCCGTCGCCGCCTGCTACGCGATCTACCTGGGTGGGATGGCCTGGGCGGGCTACGTGCTGCAGATGGGCGTCAACTACTGGGGCGGTCTCGCCGTGGCCGCAGTGCTGGCGGGATACCACCTGGCCCTGATCCGCACGCGGGAGCGCGAACGCTGCTTCCGTGCGTTCCTGTCCAATCACTGGCTGGGCCTGGCCATTTTTCTGGGCGTGGCTCTCGACTTCGCGGTACGCCTGCACGCGTGGCCGCGCGTGTTTTGAAATCGCCACCGGGGCAGCTGCGCGGATTGCCGCCGGTGCTCGCTGCCGATTCGCGCGTGCTGGTGCTGGGCAGCTTTCCAGGCGTCGCATCGCTGGCGGCGCGCGCCTACTATGCGCATCCGCGCAACCACTTCTGGCCGATCATGGCGGCACTGCTGGACGAGCCGCTGGTTGCCATGCCCTATCCGGCGCGGCTCGCGGCATTGCAATCGCACCGGGTCGGATTGTGGGACACGATCGTCGCCTGTCGGCGCCCCGGCAGCCTCGATGCGGCCATCCGCGATGCGCTGCCCGCCACGCCGGCGCGCGTCGCCCGGCGGGCGCCAAAGATGCGCCTCGTGTGCTTCAACGGCAAGACGGCGGCGCGGGCCGCGCCGGAATGGCAGGCGGCCGGCTATGCGACGCTGGCATTGCCGTCCACCAGTCCGGCGTACACGCTGCCGTTGGCGGATAAGCTTGCGGCATGGCACGCGATTGCGGATCATCTTGTGAACAATTCTGTAGGCGAGGCTTCAGCCTCGCGAGACGTTGCGCGAGGCTGAAGCCTCGCCTACGGGCAAAACGAACGAAATCCGGGATGACGCGACCCATGCTAAAGGAGCACGCGATGCGATACGGAACAATGCAATGGCTGCTGGCACTGGTCCTGCTGTGCGTCACGCTGCCCGCGCGCGGCGCGGTGGCGGGTTTCCCCGACGTCGTCGACTCCTCGTTCACGGAAGGCAACGGCGATCGCACGCTGCAGCTTTCCATCGTCGTGCCGGCATCGGCCCGGGATGCGTTCGCCGCGTTTGCGACGGCCGAGGGATGGAAGACATGGGCCGTGCCCTTCGCCGTGGGCGAGCCGCGCGTGGGCGCCGTCATGGAAACGGCCTATCGGCTGGACGCGAAGCTCGGCGATCGCCGCAACATCAAGAACCAGTTCATCGCATGGCTGCCGGAGCGCCTGCTGGTGTTTCGCAACGTGCAGGCGCCGCCCGATTTTCCCAACGCCGATCTCTTCGCCCGGGTGGTCTCGGTGGTCGAGTTCGTGCCGCTCGGGCCGTCATCTACAAAGGTCGTGATGTCGGGCGTGGGCTATGGTGCCGGGTCCGGTTTCGACGAACTCTACAAGATGTTCCAGGGCGGCAATGCGTGGTCGCTGGCCAAACTGAAGCAGCGCTTCGAGACCGGGCCGGTCGACTGGAAGGCGCAACTCGCGCCGAAGCTCGAACCGGCGCCGAAATAGCGACCATGCGCGTGCAGCAGAACCTGCGCCTCGTCGCGATGCTGGCGCCGCTGGTCCTCGCCGTGGCGGCGCAGGCGGCATTGCCGTTGCCGGAGCGCGTCGCGTTTGCCTCGCTGGCGGTCGATGCCGCGGGCGCGAACGTCAGCATTCCCGCCTTGCTCTTTCGCCCGCCACGCGCCGCCCCCGACGGCAACACCGCGCTGATCGTGGCGCTGCACGGGTGCGGCGGAATGTTCAGCGCGCGCCGCGGCAGCGAGAATGCCTTGTCCGATTCCTTCGCGGAGTGGACGGCGCAGTTGCTCGACGACGGCTATGCCGTGCTGTGGCCGGACAGCTTTGCGCCGCGCGGGCTGCGCGAGGTGTGCACGATCAGGATGAATGAACGCACGATCACCGCCGCAGCGCGGCGCCTCGACGCGCTGGGCGCATTGCGCGCGGCCGCGACGCTGCCGGGTGTCGACGCGCATCGTGTCGCCGTGGTCGGGTGGTCGCATGGCGGCAGCACGACGCTCGCGGCGATCAACGGTGCGGACCCACGGGTGGCCTCCTTTCTCGAGGGCGCCGGCGCGCCGACATTCTTCCGCGCGGCGGTCGCGTTCTATCCGGGTTGCACGCCGGCGCTGCGCGCAGGTGCGAAGTGGCGGCCGGCAACGACGACGGCCATCCACATCGGCGCCAGCGACGACTGGACACCGGCGGCGCCATGCGTCGAGCTGGGCGAGGCCATGCGCGCGGCGGGTCGGCCGCTGACCGTCGACGTCTACCCGGGCGCCTATCACGGCTTCGATGCGCCATCGGGTCGCGTCGCGGTGCGCAAGGATGTACCCAACGGCGTCAATCCCGGGCAGGGCGTGACGCGCGGTCCCGACCCCGCTGCGCGTGCGGTTGCCAACGACCGCGTACGCGCGTTTCTGCGCGAGCATCTGGCGGCCACAGCCAAGCCTGCGGCCCCCGTGCAACCGCCACCACCAGCCGCAAGCGCGGACAAGACCATCCACTGACGCGAGGCTCCATTTGAATTCGACCATGCAGGATCAAGTCGTCGTCGTCACCGGCGCGTCCAAGGGCATCGGGCTCGCCTGCGCGCAGGCCTTTGCCGCTGCGGGTGCCAAGGTGGCGCTCGTTGCGCGCAGCCGCGCCAACCTCGATGCGGCGCTGGCCGCGATGCCGGCCGCGCGCCACGCGCCGGTCGCGATCGTGGCCGATCTCGCGCGTGCTGCGGATGCCGCGCGCATGGTCGAGGAAGCCGTCGCGGCGCTGGGCGAGATCGACGTCCTCGTCAATTCGGCGGGCGCCGCCAGGCGCACCGCGCCGGACGATCTCGATGCGCAGGCGTGGCGCGATGCGATGGACGCGAAATTCTTCAGCTACATCCAGGCGACCGATATCGTGATCAAGCGCATGGCCCGGCGCGGCCGCGGCGCCATCGTCAACATCATCGGCATGGGCGGCAAGGTGGCCAATCCGATCCACCTGCCCGGCGGCTCCGCCAATGCCGCGCTGATGCTGGCCACGGCGGGACTCGCGGCGGCCTACGGACCGCGCGGCGTGCGTGTCAATGCGATCAGCCCCGGCGGCACGTTGACCGGCCGCGTGCAGGAAGGGCTGGCGGTGGAGGCGAAAATGACCGGCAAACCTGAGGCCGAGCTCCTGGCGCAGCAGCAGGCGAAGATCCCGCTGCGCCGGCTGGGTTCGCCGGCGGAAGTGGCGCAGGTTGCGCTGTTTCTCGCGTCGGATGCCGCGAGCTACGTCACCGGGGCGATCATCCCGATGGATGGCGGCGCGGCGGCGGTCATCTAGCGCACGACGTCATCCACCGCTGGCCCGCGACCGCTCGCGCACGAGCCACGTTGCCGCGGCGCCCAGCACGGCGCTGCCGGCGAGGAGCCATAGCGCGTGCTGCCACGCGAGCGCGGCATCGCCCGCCGCGCGGCCGCGATCCAGCAGATGGCCCACCCACGGCTGCAGGATGCCGGTGCCGAGGAAGATGCCGACGTTGACCACCGACGTGGCCATGCCGGAGTGCTCGGGCCGGTTCACTTCCTTGGCCACGGCCCACGATAGTGTGAAGCCCGGGATCAGGAGGCCCATCAAGAGGAACCAGGCAAGTGTTGCCGCCAGCGGCCACCGCACGTCGAGCAGCCACGGCAGCCACGACAGCGCGAACAGCAACGTGCAGATGCGCATCAGGCCGCGGCGACTTCCCAGCCGGTCGGACAGCACACCAATGGCCAGCGCGCCGAATGCGACGCCCAGCAGCAGCAGGCTGGCATGCTGGGCGGCGGTCACGCGCGACATGCCGTGCACTTCGACGAGATAGGGCACCGCCCACAATCCGGCAAACGCGAGATAGCTGCCGCCGATCCCGGCGTTGACGAAGAAGCCCGGCCACGTGGCGGGATTGGCCAGTACCTCGCGCAGCGCCACCGACCAGTGCGCGGCCACGCTTGCCGGCGGGGCAATCGCATTCACCGGCGGGAAGCCCAGGTCCTGCGGGCGGTCGCGCACCTTCCACCATGTGGCGGCGGCCAGCAGCAGCGAGAGCGCGGCCATGCCGAGGAACACGTTGCGCCACGACGTCTGCGTGACGAGCCACGCCAGCGGCGCGCCGGCGAGCACGGCACCGATGTTGCCCGCGAACATCGTGACGCCGTTCAGCGTGGCGAAGCGGTTGGCCGGGAACCAGACGGCGCTGATCTTGAGAATGCCGATGAACGCCACCGCCACGCCCACGCCGACCAGCGTGCGCCCGAGTGCGGCCACTTCCCACGAAGGCGCCAACGCGAAGGCGATGGAGCCGATGCCGGCGAGCATCGATCCGAAGGTGAGGATCCGGCGCGGGCCGAGCGTGTCGGCCAGCACGCCCACGGGGATCTGCAGCAGCGTGTAGACGTAGAAGTACGTCGCGGCCACCGTGCCCAGCGTGGCCGCATTGATGGCGAATGCGCGCGTCAACTCGCCCGCAATCGCCGCCGGCGCCGTCCGGTGGAAAAAGGAGAGGACAAAGCTGGCCAGCACGATCCCGAACACGACGCGCCGCGCATGCAGAAAACGCCGGTCGCGCGCATTGTCCATCCGTCATTCTAGCGTTGGTTACAATGGCCGGCCCGCGCAACCTGCCGCGCCGCCGCTTTGCCGTCCGGGAAAAACTGTCCATGGCCTACCGCGATCTTCGCGACTTCATCCACCAGCTCGAGGCGCGCGGCGAGTTGCGGCGCGTGACGCAGCCGGTGGATCCGAAGCTCGAAATGACCGAGCTGTGCGATCGCGTGCTGAAGGCCGGCGGTCCGGCGCTGCTGTTCGAGCATCCGGTGGGCGACTTCCGCGCACCGGGCGGCGGCACGATTCCCGTGCTGGGCAATCTCTTCGGCACGCCGCAGCGCGTGGCGCGCGCGATGGGCGTGGAAGGTGACGACTGGCGCGACGCGCTGCGCGAGATCGGCAGGCTGCTCGCCTTCCTCAAGGAACCCGAGCCGCCCAAGAGCCTGAAGGACGCGTGGCAGAACACGCGTCCGGTGTTCATGAAGGTGCTGGACATGGCGCCGAAGGAGCGCAACTCCGGGCCGTGCCAGGACGTGGTGTGGGAAGGTGCGGACGTCGACCTTGCGCGCCTGCCGGTGCAGACGTGCTGGCCGGGTGACGTGGGGCCGCTGATCACGTGGGGACTCACCGTCACGCGCGGTCCGCACAAGAAGCGGCAGAACCTCGGCATCTACCGGCAGCAGCTCATTGACCAACCCGGCGCGCGCAACAAGGTGATCATGCGCTGGCTGGCGCATCGCGGCGGCGCGCTCGACTTCCGCGACCATGCGCTGGCGCATCCGGGCACGCCGTTTCCGATCGCGGTGGCGCTGGGTGCGGATCCGGCCACGATCCTTGGGGCGGTCACGCCGGTGCCGGACTCGTTGTCCGAATATCAGTTTGCCGGCCTGCTGCGCGGCGGACGCACCGAGATCGTGAAATGCATTTCGCACGACCTGCAGGTCCCCGCCACGGCGGAGATCGTGCTGGAGGGCTTCATTGCGCCGGACGCGGCAGACCCCTCCGGGTACGAGACGGCGGTGGAAGGCCCCTTCGGCGACCACACGGGCTACTACAACGAGGTGGAACGCTTCCCGGTGCTGACGATCGAGCGCATCACGATGCGGCGCGATCCGATCTATCACTCGACCTACACGGGCAAGCCGCCGGACGAGCCGGCGATGCTGGGCGTGGCGCTGAACGAGGTGTTCGTGCCGCTGCTGCAGAAGCAGTTTCCGGAAATCGCGGACTTCCACCTGCCGCCGGAAGGCTGCTCGTACCGGCTGGCCGTGGTGTCGATGAAGAAGCAGTACCCGGGCCACGCGAAGCGGGTGATGTTCGGCGTGTGGAGCTTCCTGCGGCAGTTCATGTACACCAAGTTCATCATCGTGACGGACGACGACATCGACATCCGCGACTGGAAGGAAGTGGTGTGGGCGCTGACCACGCGGGTGGACCCGGCGCGCGACACGTTGCTGGTGGAGTCCACGCCGATCGACTATCTCGACTTTGCCTCGCCCGTGGCGGGCCTTGGCAGCAAGATGGGCATCGACGCCACCAACAAGTGGCCAGGGGAAACGTCGCGGGAGTGGGGGCGGCCCATTGCGATGGATGCGGCGGTCAAGGCGCGCGTTGACGCGCTGTATCGGGAACTGGGACTGTAGACGTTGGTGTAGGCGAGGCGTCTATAGGCATTGGCGTAGGCGAGGCGTCTATAGGCATTGGTGTAGGCGAGGCGTCTATAGGCATTGGTGTAGGCGAGGCGTCTATAGGCATTGGTGTAGGCGAGGCTTCAGCCTCGCGTAGCCGCGTGACTTCAGCAGGAAAGCGGTACCGCACGCCGCGGCGCCGGCAAGAC
>JANNYI010000553.1:0-2040 GCA_031410015.1 Betaproteobacteria bacterium
GCGCTGACGCAGCTCTACGACGACGCGATGGCCGACACCGGCCTGCGCATCACCCAGTTTTCGCTGCTGCGCACGCTCGATGCCCGCGGTCCGCAACGCATCTCTGCACTTGCCGTGTTGCTGCTGCTCGACCGTACGGCGCTGTCGCGCAACCTCGAGCCGCTGGTGGCGGAAGGGCTGCTGGCCGTCGCCGCCGGCAAGGACGCGCGCACGCGCGAGGTGTCACTGACGCGGCACGGACGGTCGCGCCTTGCCGCCGCGAAGCCAGCCTGGGAGCGCGCGCAGCGCGACGTGGGTCGGCGGCTCGGGTCGCCCAAGGTCGCGCGGCTCGTCGACCTCCTCGAAGATGTCGAAGCGCTGCATCCGCAGGCAGACACTTCCGCCTGATCGCCAATCGCGCAAGGAAATGACATGACCACCCACACCTCCGCCGATTGGCGCACGCCCGCTGTCGTGCTCGCCGCCGGCGGCATCATCCTCACGCTCGCAATGGGCATCCGCGGCGGCTTCGGTCTCTTCCTGCAGCCGATTTCGTCGGATCTGGGCTGGGGCCGCGAAACCTTCGCGCTCGCCATCGCTGTCCAGAACCTGGTTTGGGGGGCCACACAGCCGTTCACCGGCATGGTGGCGGATCGCTTCGGCAGCGCGCGCGTGGTGATCGGCGGCTGCATCCTGTACGTGCTGGGCCTGTTGCTGATGTCCACCGCCACCGCGCCCTGGCTATTCGTCCTGACCGCCGGCGTGCTGATCGGCACGGGGCTCTCGGGCGTCACGTTCAGCGTGATCTCGGGCGTGCTCGGCCGCCGCTATCCGCCCGAGAAGCGCAGCATGGCGCTGGGCATTGCCGCTGCCGCAGGGTCGTTCGGGCAGTTTGCCATCCTGCCGCTGACGCAATGGCTGCTGACGAACTGGGGCTGGCACCTGGCGCTGCTCGCGCTGGCCGGCGTCGCCTTTCTGATCGCGCCGCTGGCGGCGGTGCTCGTCGAGCGGCGCGACACGCAGATCCATGCGTTCAAGCAGTCGGCGGGACAGGCGATCCATGAGGCCGTGGGTCACCGAGGCTATGTTCTGCTGACGCTCGGGTTCTTTGTCTGCGGCTTCCAGGTGGTGTTCATCGGCTTGCACCTGCCGGCCTATCTCGCCGACAAGGGAATGCCGGCCCACGTCGCGGTGATGGCGCTGGCGATCGTCGGCCTCGCCAACATCGTGGGCACCTATGCCGCGGGATGGCTGGGCGGCCGGATGAGCAAGAAGTACATCCTGTCGTTCATCTATTTCGCGCGCGCCGTGGTCTTGGCGGGGTTCTTCTGGTTGCCGCTCAGCGCTACGAGCGTGTATGTCTTTGCGGCAACGCTCGGCCTGTTATGGCTGTCGACGGTGCCGGTCACCAACGCGATGGTCGCGCAGATCTTCGGCGTGCGCTACCTTGCGATGCTGTCCGGCCTCGCGTTCTTCTCGCACCAGATCGGCAGCTTCCTCGGCGCCTGGCTCGGCGGCAAGCTCTTCGACGTCACTGGCAGCTACGACATCGTCTGGTACCTGTCGATCGCGTTGGGCGTGGTCGCGGGCCTCATCAACCTGCCGATCGACGAACAGCCAATCAAGCGTCCGGAGATGGCTGCGGCATAGGGCGTCGCCCCTCACCAATCCGTAGGCGAGGCTTAAGCCTCGCGGGCAATTCGCGACGATCGTGCGCCGCGAGGCTGAAGCCTCGCCTACGGATTTCCCACGGAGTTCTGCGACGGGGAGATCTGGTCCACCGCGTCGGTGATGATCGTGTCCACGCCCCACTGCGCGAGCACGGCCACGCGGGCGGGGTCGTTGGGCGTATAGCAGCACACGCGATAGCCGTTGCGATGCGCGGTCTCGACGATGTCACGCGTAAGCAGCTCATGATCAAGGTCGAGCGCAACGCAACCGAGCCGGGCGAGGCGCCCGAGCCAGTCGGCGGGAAGCTCATCCAGCAGGAGGGCCCGCGGCAGCTCCGGCACCGCGTCGCGCGCGGCTTCCAGCGCCGCCTCGGCGAACGAGGACAGCAAC
>JANNYI010000554.1:0-10690 GCA_031410015.1 Betaproteobacteria bacterium
CGACGCCGACTTCCTTGCGACCCGCCTTGGCCGCCCAGTCGCTGTCGGTTGCATCGTCCTGCACGCTGCCGTTGTTGAGCGGCAGGTCCATCCGCGTGCCCTTCTGCGCGCCCGGACAGGGCTGCTGCTGGTAGGTGGTGCGCCCGGACTTGTCGACACACTTGTAGACCTGCGCCGAGGCCGGGGCCGCCCAGACCAGCACTGCCAACGCAACGGGCAGCAGGCGGGACGCCGAAGTCACGACCGCCCACGGCGACGTCGTCCGCTCGCAGCGCGTCATGGCACCAAGGTGCGGTCGACATCGGCAACCTTGCTGCCGATGCAACTGAACGCAGTTCGCATCCTGGGATCTCCGTTCTGCGGTTCGTAGAAATATCGGGTGCCTGCATTGGCGCCCGGCAGTGCCTCCTGCCGGTCCGCGTTGCCGATCTCGGCAAAGACATGCTCGCAGTATCGCCCGGCAATGACGAACCGGCGATTCTGCGCGCCGCGCGTCGATGCATCGGCCACCGCGTTCGCCACGGCCCCGACCGGCGCGCCGGGCGAGGCTTCCGCTGTGCCGCCGCGGCCCGCCGTATCGTCGCGCATCCACGCAGCATTGGAGCCGGCAAAGCCCACGAGCAGGGTGACGCCGTCGCGCGGCGCGTAGCGCCAGACTTCGGTGGCGTTGTCCCGCGGCGTTCCGGCACGAATCTCCACCGGTGTACCGCGCGCCCGCAGCACCCAGCGCTTGGGCATGCCCACGACGACACGCGCGTCCTTGGCCGCCGCTTCCCACAGGCTTGCCTCGTCGCGCGCCTCGGCCTTGGGCAGCGTTACGGGACGCCCGGCCTGCCCGCCGGTGCACGTGGAGTCCTGATAGGTGACATTGCCGTCGCCGTCGACGCACTTGACCACACTTTGGGCAACGGCGGGCGCGACCGGCCCCAGCAGCACGACCATGGCGTGGCCTGCCGCGATCCATGCGCCTGCCCGACGGAACCACCTGTTCATTGCGCTATGATGCCTCATCATGACGACGATGCGCACTCTCCGGCGGCCGGCCGGGGTGCGCTGACCGACCGCAGGATTCCCGATGCCCTCCCACGCCGTTGCCGCGGCCAGCCCTCTCGACGCCGCGGTCCGCGCGGCTGCCGACGATGCGGCGCACGCGATTGCGCTCGCGTTGCGCGATGGCTTCGACCGCCACTACGCACTCTTTCGCGACTGCGCGCGCGCCGCCAAGAACCATTTCGAATCCGCCAACTGGCGCGCGCTGCGGCACGTGGCACGCGATCGCATCGACTACTACGATCGGCGCGTCCTGGAAACCGTCGACCGGATCGAGGGCGAGTTCAAGCTCGCGGGACTGGAAGGCGGCGGCGCCGACGCGCTGTGGGAACGCGTCAAGCTCCACTACATCGGACTCCTGATCGACCACAAGCAGCCGGAGTGCGCGGAGACTTTCTTCAATTCGGTCTCGTGCAAGATCCTGCACCGAACCTATTTCCACAACCGCTTCATCTTCGTGCGGCCGGCGGTGTCCACGCAGCACATCGAAGCCGATCCGCCCACCTACCGCAGCTACTACCCGCTCGAGCAGGGCGTGCGCCACGCACTGATCGACATCGTGCTCGATTTTCGCCTGGAAACGCGCTTCGCGGACTTCCGCCGCGACCTGCGGCACCTGCTGGCGGCGTTTCGCAAGCGCACGCCGCGCCCGTTCCGGCCCGAGTCCAACCACCAGATCCAGGTGCTGTCCACGCTCTTTTTCCGCGACCAGACCGCCTACGTCGTCGGCCGCATCGTCAACGGCATCCACAACATGCCGTTCGCGGTGGCCCTGAAGCATGCCCCGCAGCGCACCCTCTACGTCGACGCGCTGTTGCTCGACGAAACCGAGCTGGCGCTGCTGTTCTCGGCCAACCGCTCGTATTTTTTGGTCGATATGGAAGTGCCCTCGGCCTATGTCGACTTCCTGCACGCATCGCTCAGCGACAAGACGGCGGCCGAGCTCTACACGATGGTGGGGCTGCAGAAGCACGGCAAGGCGCTCTTCTATCGCGACTTTCTGCATCACCTCACGCATTCGCGCGATCGCTTCATCGTCGCGCCGGGCATCAAGGGCCTGGTGATGACGGTGTTCACACTGCCGTCGTACCCGTACGTCTTCAAGTTGATCAAGGACCGGATCGCCGCATCGAAGGAAACCGACCGCGCCAAGGTCCAGCAGAAATACGCGCTGGTCAAGCACCACGATCGCGCGGGCCGGATGACCGACATCCTCGAATATTCGGATGTCGCGTTTCCGCGCGCGCGCTTCGCGCCCGAGTTGCTGGAGGAACTGCGCCACGTCGCACCCTCGCAGATCGAGGAGGACGGGGACCGGATCATCATCCGCCACCTCTATATCGAGCGGAGGATGACGCCGCTCAACATCTACCTCGAGCGCGCCAGCGATGTCGAGCGCACGCACGCGATCCGCGAATACGGCGAGGCCATCCGGGAACTCGCCACCGTCAACATCTTCGCCGGCGACCTGCTGTTCAAGAATTTCGGCGTCACGCGCTACGGCCGGGTCGTGTTCTACGATTACGACGAGATCGAGTACCTGGTCGACTGCCGCTTCCGGACGATCCCGCCGCCGCCGCCCGGCTACGACGAGATGGCGGGCGATGTCTGGTATCCGGTCGGGCAGCTCGATGTCTTCCCGGAGGAATTCGGAACCTTCCTGCTGACCGATGCGCGCGTCCGCACCGCGTTCATGGCATTTCACGCCGACCTCATCACCGCCCAGTGGTGGCAGGAAGCGCAAGCCACCGTCCACCACGTGGATGTGGCGGAAGTCCTGTCCTATCCGGCCGCCGTGCGCTTCGCCCCGCCGGCAACCGGCTGACCCCCGCGCCGGCGGGCCGAACCGCTCGGCGGCCGGCGTCGACCGGCCTTCGGGTGGCCGTCACGACGACCATTGCCGATGGCCATACTTGAGCGCGGATGGACATCGCGCTTGCCGTCGCCGCCGGTGCGCGCGCACAGGAGATTGCCTTGGTCGTCAGTGCCTTCGAGCTGTTCCGCATCGGCCCCGGTCCGTCGTCGGTGCATGGCGTGGGCCCGCAGCGGGCGGCACAGCGCTTCCTGCACGAGATTGCCGCCGACGGCGTGCTGTCCGGCGTGTCTCGCGTGGAGGTCGAACTGTACGGCGGTCTCGCCTTCACCGGCCGTGAGCGCGGCACGGACCACGCCATCATCGGCGGCCTTGCCGGGCTCGCGCCCGAACAATGCGACCGCGCCGCTCTGGCGCGTCGTGCCGCGCAGGTGCATGGCGACGGGCACCTGACGCTGGCCGGCGGCCCGCGGGTGGCCTTTGCCGCCGAGCGCGACCTGCACTTCGTCATCGATCGCGCCGTGGCCTTCGACGGCAATGCGCTGCGGTTCATCGCGCGCGACCGGCACGACGCGATCGTCGCGACGCGCGTCTATTTTTCCATCGGCAACGGCCACGTGCGCGGCGAGGCGGACCGGCCGTCGCTGGCGCATGCGCGGTTGCCCCAAGTGCACGCATCGGCCGCATCGATGTTCGAGGCTTGCGGCAGTCATGGCAAGCGTATTGCCGACCTGGCGCGCGCCAACGAATGCGTACGGCGCTCCCCGGGCGAAGTTCGGGCGGCCCTGCTCGACGTCGCCGCCGTCATGTATGCCGCCCTCGAGCGGGGGCTCAACACCGACGGCGTGCTGCCCAGCGGCAACCGCCGCACCGCCCCGTCATGGTCGTTGTCGCTGCTGCAAGGCGGCGCGGCGGCCGCACGGGCCAATACACCGGCGCAGCGGGCCGCGCTTTACGCCACCGCCGTCGCCGAGGAGAGCGCGGCAGGCGGGCGCGTGGTGGCCGCGCCCTCGGCCGGCGCCGCGGGTCCGGTGCCGGCGCTGTTGCAGCTGTGGGCCGACACCGGCCCGCTGCGCCACGACGACAGCGTCGTTGAATTCCTGCTGACGGCAGCGGCGATCGGCGCCATGCTGCGCGCCGCCGGCCTGCACCACGCCGGCTGCCAGAGTGAAGTCGGCGTGGCGGCGGCCATGGCGGCGGCGGGCTATGCCGGGGTGCTCGGCGGCAGCAACGCGCAGGTGATGCATGCGGCGGAACTGGCCCTGCGCCCGCACCTCGGCCTGACCTGCGACCCGGCCGGCGGTCACATCGAGGAGCCCTGCATCGAACGCAACGCGGTGGCGGCCTCACGCGCCTGCACGGCGGCACTCGAGGCCGTGCGCACGCCGTCGCCGCGCAACGGCATCGACGCCACCGTGAGCGCGATGATTGCGTCCGGGCAGCGCATGGCATCGCGACCCAAGTCCACGTCGCTGGCGGGGGTCGCCGTCAGCCTGGCCGAATGCTGAGGCGAAGACCCTGCGCGGGCGTCCCGACGCGATGCTATCCTTCCATTTTCCGGTGTCCTGGAGTTCGCGCATGGTTTCCCGGTGGTCTGCGTTCTGGTGCCTTCCGCTCGTCGCGGCAGTGGCGCTGACGGGTTGCGAAAATCCGCAGAAGAAAAAGGAAGAGGAAGCCGCCAAGAACACGTTCGCCTGCCAGATGAACGGCGAGCGCCTCGTGCTGCGCTTTGCCGATGGCGAGGCGCGGATGCTCATGCCGAGCACGCAGCGCGTCACGCTCTACCAGATTCCCACCGCCTCCGGTGTCCGCTACAGCAACGGCACGCTCGAGCTCCGCGGCAAGGGCACGGATCTGCAACTGTCGCAGGATGGCGTGACCACGGTACTGAAGGACTGCGAACCCTACGCGGTGCTGCCGCCGGTCCCGAAGTGATCGGCCCGTCGAGCGCCGGGCGCGGGTCCCGCCGTTGAGCACGACTCCCGCTGTCGGCGTCATCGGCACCGGCGCCATGGGCGGCGGCGTAGTCGCGTCGCTGTGCCGCGCAGGATTTGCCACGCACGCCCGCGACATCAGGCCCGAGGCGATGGCCGCGGCGGCGAGGCTTGGCGCCACGCCGCATGTCTCCGCCGCTGCGCTCGCCCGCGCGGTCGATATCGTCATTGTGCTGGTCGTGGATGCCGCCCAGGTGGCCACCGTGCTGTTCGGCCCCGACGGCGCAGCCGCGGCGCTGCGCCCCGGCGCCGTCGTGCTGCTCGCCTCCACGCTCGATCCCGACGATGTGGCCGGCTTCGCCGGCAAGCTCGCCGCGCAAGGCACGCCATGCATCGATGCGCCGGTGTCGGGCGGACCGCGCCGCGCCACCGAAGGCACGATGACGATGATGGTGGCGGGGTCGCCGGACGCCATGGCGCGCGCCGAATCCGTACTGGCGGCCATCAGTGGAAAGCTTTTCTTGGTCGGCACCGTCCCAGGCATCGCCGCCAAGTTCAAGATCGTCAACAACCTGCTCGCTGCAGTCAACCTCGCCGCGGGCGCCGAAGCGCTTGCGTTGGCCACCGCGGCCGGACTCGACCCGCGCTTGGTGGTGGACGTGATCAACGCGAGCTCCGGCGGAAGCTGGATCTTTGCCGACCGGATGCCCCGCGCGCTGGAGGGCGACTATGCGCCGCGCGCCGCGGCGAAGATCCTGGCCAAGGACGTGGGGATCGCAGCAGCGTTTGCCGCGCGGCACCAGGTGGGCGTGCCCTTCGCGCTGGCGGCCCGGACGGCCTTTCAGGACGCGATCGCCGCCGGGTGCGGCGACATGGACGACGCCGTGGTCTATGCGTGCGCACAGCGCCTGGTGATGGGCCGGGCGACGAGCCCACCCGAGTAAGACCGTGCATGGTCGCCGCGACTATCGTTGCATCCGGTGCCTGCCCGGTCGCCCCCACCTTCCCTTGATGATGGAACCATGATGTCCAACGCCACCTGCAGCACCTTGCGCCGCCGCCTCATTGCCGCCGGCGCCTTCCTTCTTCTTGCGGCGACCGGCTTGCCGGCGCTCGCGCAGGCCCCCAAGGCCGCAGCCATTCCGCCCGGCATGGCGGTAGCCACGTTCGCCGGCGGGTGTTTCTGGTGCATGGAGCCGCCCTACGACAAGCTCGACGGCGTGCTCAGCACCACCTCGGGCTACATGGGCGGGACGGTCAGGAATCCCACCTACGGCGACGTGTCAGCGGGCACCACGGGCCACACCGAGGTCGTGCAGGTGGTTTACGATCCGGCCAAGGTGAAGTACGAAAAGCTGCTGGAGGTGTTCTGGCGCAACATCGATCCGACGGTGAAGGATCGCCAGTTCTGCGACACCGGTACCCAGTACCGGACAACGATCTTCGTCCATTCCGAGGACCAGAAGAAGCTGGCGGAAAACTCGAAGGCCCTGCTGCAGATGACCAAGCCGTTCAAGGACCCGATCGTCACGCCGATCGCGGCGGCCACGGATTTCTGGCCGGCCGAGGACTACCACCAGGACTATTACATCAAGAACCCGGTGCGCTACAACTACTACCGCACCGGTTGCGGCCGCGACGCGCGCCTGAAGGCGCTGTGGGGCAGCGACCCCAAGTAGCGCGGATCAGATGAGGCCCATGCTGCTGGCCATGGCGCCGCCGAGCGACGACATCACCATCAGCAGCAGCATCGCGATGCCGACGAATTCGGCCTGATGCTTGCGTGGCACCTGCAGCACCTTGCGCGCGCCGAGCCAGTACAGGTAGAGCGTGTAGGACAGGCCGAAGAGACCAAGCAGCGCCAGCACCGGCAGGAACAGCAGCGCGCCCGCCAGCAACATCGGCACGGCTCCGAAGGTGGCCACCTGCAGCGCCACGCGATAGTCGCGGGTGCTGCCGTAGAGCGGCGCCAGCAGCACGAAGATCCCCGCCAGCGCGAACACCGATGCCACCGTTGCGAACAACGTCGTCGCGGCGGCGGCGAACGCATCCTGCGGGGGTACGAGGAAGCCCAGGTCCTCGTCCCAGCTGGCATCGAAGAACCGGATGCCGATGAAGGTGGCGATGGGCGCCAGCATTGCCAGCGGCACGATGAAGTGCCGGATCAACACGTCGATCGTCGTGTTCTCCGTGGCGATGCGGTCCCACTCGGCGTTGGGGTGGAACACGATTCCGACGATCCGGTGCCAGGCGTCCATCCGCGCAGTATAGACGCCGGCGTTTGACGCTGCCCTGGACACGGCGCGATACTGCGCCGGTCGCGCGGCAAGCGCATTCGCACGCGGGAGCATTCCGGTGGAAATGAAACGAATGTCGGGCGGCAGCCTGCGCGCCGCCGGCTACGATGAACGCAACCGCAAGCTGGTCGTCGAGTTGACGGCCGGCACCTTCGAATATGGCGGCGTCACCGCGGAAACGTGGCGGCGGTTCGCCACCGCGTCGTCGCCGTGGAGTTTCTTCCGCGACAACATCGAGGAAGAGTACGCGGCCAAGCGGGTGCGCTGACGCACGTGCCCCCGCTTCGCAACTGATGCGCGCAACGCCAACGCGCATCTGGAGCCTGACCCCGGATGCGTGTTGCGCGACAACGGCCCGTTACTGGATCGTGAGCTTGCGGCCCGCGACCGGCACCTTCTTGGTCAGCGTCAGTTCGAGCACGCCCGCGTCGTACTTCGCGTGGCTTGCCGCCTCGTCCAGTTCCACCGGCAGCGTGAAACTGCGCACCCGCGCGCCGACGTGGCGCTCGCTGCGCAGCGCGCGCTCGCCTTCCTGCGCCTCGCGTTTGACTTCGGTGGCGATCGTGACGGCGTTGCCTTCGATGGTGACTGCGATCGCGTCCTTGGCCACGCCCGGAATCTCGGCGTAGACCACGTAGCTGTCGCCCTTCTCGATGACGTCGATTGCGATCGGCGCGGCGCCGGTGCGCGCCGTGCGCGCGGGGCGGAAGAAGCCGCGGACAAGCTCATCCAATCCTGCGTCCGCGAACGGACCGTAGACCTGTACTGTGTTCATGCTGTCTCCTGTGCTGGGGCAATGGGAAAGGCTCGGCGGACGCTGCCAGTGGGCCATTCGCATGTCCGCCTTGCCGGTACTCGAAAAATGGGGGGCCCCGGCAGGCTTTCAAGGGGTCCCATCGCCAAAAGCGAGGGGGGGCCAAGGCCGGGCGGCCTCCGCCATCGGTTAGAATCCGTGCCACACGGCGTGCCCGCGCCCGCCCTCGCACCAACCCATTTCCAGGAATGCCATGCCAACGATGACCTACCGCCGCTTGGGGACCTCCGGCCTCAAGGTGAGCGCCTTGTCCTTTGGTTCGTGGGTCACCTACGGCAACCAGCTCGGCAACGATCTCGCCACCGAGTGCATGGCGGCCGCGTACGCCGGCGGCGTCAACTTCTTCGACAACGCCGAGGTCTACGCCAAGGGCCAGTCCGAAACGATCATGGGCGTCGCGCTCAGGAAACTGGGCTGGCGCCGCGCGTCGTACATCGTGTCGACCAAGTTCTTCTGGGGCCTCAACGACGGCCCCAACGAAAAGAACACGCTCAACCGCAAGTACCTGATGCAGGCGATCGACGGCTCGCTGGCGCGCCTCGGCATGGATTACGTCGACCTCGTGTTCTGCCACCGGCCCGACCCCGACACGCCGCTCGAGGAGACGGTGCACGCGATGTCGGACATGATCACCGCGGGCAAGGCGATATACTGGGGCACCTCCGAGTGGAGCGCCGCCGAGATCGCCGCCGCATGGCACATCGCCGACAAGCATCACCTGCACAAGCCGGTGATGGAGCAGCCGCAATACAACATGCTGCATCGCGACCGCGTGGAGAAGGAATACGCGCGCCTCTACGCCGACCTCGGCATAGGCACCACCATCTGGAGCCCGCTGGCCTCCGGCCTGCTCACCGGCAAGTACAACGACGGCATTCCGGCGGATTCGCGCGGCACGTTGAAGGGCTTCGAGTGGCTGGCCGAGCGCCTGACGCAACCGGAGCAGATAGCCAAGGTGCGCAAGCTCGCACCCATCGCCACCGACCTGCAATGCACGATGGCGCAGATGGCGCTGGCGTGGTGCCTCAAGAATCCCAACGTTTCCACTGTGATGACCGGCGCCAGCCGCCCGGCACAGGTCCACGAAAATCTGGGCGCGCTCGACGTGGTGCCGAAGCTCGACGCCGCGGTGATGGCGCGCATCGACGCCGCGCTGGCCGACTGAACGCGAACCTTCATCCAGCAGGCATGAACGATGAGTCGCACCCTGCGCACGCTGCCATTGCTGGCGCTGTTCGCCACGACGACAGCGATGGCTTCGCTCTTCGGTAGCCTCTTCGCGGGGACGATGCCGACGGACCTGGGCGTGCGCGATGGCCGCCTGAAGGCGTGCCCCGACAGCCCCAACTGCGTCAACAGCCAGGCCACCGACGCCGGACATGCGATCGCGCCGCTGGCGTTCAAGGGCGACGCCACGGCGGCGATGCGGACGCTGGCCAAAATCGTGGCCGCCACGCCCGGCGCCACGATCATCACCGAGCGCAACCACTATCTGCAGGCCACCTTCGCCACGCCGACGATGGGATTTGTGGATGATGTCGAATTCCTGATCGACCCCGCGCGCCACGTGATCGACGTTCGCTCCGCATCGCGCCTCGGCCACAGCGACCTGGGCGCCAACCGCAAGCGTATCGACGAGCTGCGGCTGGCCCTGGCAGCTGCCCTTGGCTGAGCGCAACGATCGCCGCCGCGACGGCCGCCGCACGGCGCCGCGCGTGGGACCGCCTGCCATGCAGGCCACCGCGCCGGCCGTGATCCTGCACGAAGGTCGCGAACGTTCGGTGCTGCACGGCCATCCGTGGGTGTTTTCCGGCGCCATCGACCGCGTGCTGGGCGAACCCGCGCCGGGTGCTACGGTTGGCGTGGCGGACGCCAGCGGCGCCTGGCTTGCGCACGCGGCGTGGTCGCCCGTATCGCAGATTCGCGCGCGCATCTGGTCGGCTGACGCCGCGCAGGTCATCGACGCTGCGTTCTTCCACGAGCGCATTGCGCGCGCGGCCGCCGCCCGCGCATCATTGTTCGACGACGGCCATACCGGTGCGCGGATCGTCCACGGCGAGGCCGATGGCCTGCCCGGCGTCATCGCCGATCGCTATGGCGACGTGGTCGTCGTGCAGCTCCTGTCGGCCGGCGCAGAATTCTGGCGCCCCGCCATCGTCGAGGCGCTGGCCGGACTCCCGGGAATTGCGTGCGTGTATGAGCGCTCCGACGCGGAGGTGCGTCATCTCGAAGGCCTGCCGCCGCGCGAAGGCGTCGCTGCGGGAACATTGCCGCGCGAAGTGCTGCTGCGCGAAGACGACCTGCAGTACCGCGTGGACCCGGTGGCTGGGCAGAAGACCGGCTTCTTCCTCGACCAGCGCGACAACCGCCGGCTGATCCGCGACGTGGCTGCCGGCCGGCGCGTGCTCAACGTGTTTTGCTATACCGGCGGCTTCACGCTCGCCGCGCTGGCCGGCGGCGCGACGCAGGTGACGTCGATGGACAGTTCGGCCGACGCGCTGGCGCTGGGCGCGGAAAACCTCGCCCGCAATCCAGCGCTGCCCGCCGCGGCAGCCACGTGGATGGAGGCCGATGCCTTCACGCAACTGCGGCAGTTGCGGAACGAGGCGGCCACGTTCGACCTGATCGTGCTCGATCCGCCCAAGTTCGCCCCCACGGCAGCGCATGCCGAACGCGCAGCGCGCGCCTACAAGGACATCAACCTGCTGGCGCTGAAACTGCTGACGCCGGGTGGGCTGCTCGCGACGTTCTCGTGCTCGGGCGGGGTGGACGCCGCACTGTT
>JANNYI010000555.1:0-6740 GCA_031410015.1 Betaproteobacteria bacterium
AGCAGGTATTCAGCGGCAAGTTCGAGGTTGGACCGGCGCATCATCTCGACGTAGCCGAGATACTGCTTGGTCAAATCCGCCATCGGAATGTCGAGCACGTTGATGTTCTGCCGCCGGATGAGGTACAGCAGCAGGTCGAGCGGGCCTTCGAACGACTCGAGAAAGACCTCCAGCGCATCCGGCGGGATGTAGAGGTCGCGCGGCATCTCGTTATAGTCCTCGCCGTACACGCGCGCGAGCGGCTTCGGGTCCGGCGACGGATGCGCCAGGTCGAGTTCGGCGTCAATCATAGGAGACCCCCATCGCCGCGCGCACGTCGCGCATCGTTTCCTGCGCCAGCTTGCGCGCGCGCTCGCAGCCGTCGGCCACGATGTTGCGCACCAGCGTCGGGTCATCGATGTATTTCTGCGCGCGCTCGTGCAGCGGCACCTGCTCGCGGATGATCGCGTCGATCACCGGCTGCTTGCATTCGAGGCAGCCGATGCCGGCCGTGGTGCAGCCCTTGATCACCCACTCCTGCGTCGCGGCGTTCGAATAGATGCGATGCAGCGGCCAGACGGGGCACTTCTCCGGATTGCCGGGATCGGTGCGGCGCACGCGCGCCGGATCCGTCTGCATCGTGCGGATCTTGGTCGTGACCTCGGCCGGATCGTCGCGCATCAGGATCGCATTGCCGTAGGACTTCGACATCTTGCGGCCGTCCAGCCCCGGCACTTTCGGATTTTCGGTGAGCAGCGCATCGGGCTCGGGCAGGATCACGCGGCGCGACCCTTCGAGATAGCCGAACAGGCGCTCGCGATCACCCAGCGCCAAATTTTGCGTTTCGTTCAGCAACTCCTTGGCCGCCTCGAGCGCCGCGGCGTCACCCTTTTCCTGGAACGCGGTGCGCAGCTCGTCGTAGCGGCGCGCCTTCTTGCTGCCCAGCTTCTTGATCGCGGCGCGCGCCTTGTCCTCGAAGCCGGACTCGCGGCCGTAGATGTGGTTGAACCGCCGCGCCACTTCGCGCACCAGCTCCACGTGCGAGACCTGGTCTTCGCCGACCGGCACCATGTTGGCGCGGTAGATCAGGATGTCGGCCGCCTGCATCAGCGGATAGCCGAGGAAGCCGTAGGTGGACAGGTCGCGGTCGGACAGTTCCTGCTGCTGGTCCTTGAACGTGGGCACGCGCTCCAGCCAGCCGATGGGCGTCATCATGCCCAGCAGCAGCGTCAACTCGGCGTGCTCCATCACCTGCGACTGGATGAAGAGCGTGGCGCGGGACGGATCGAGGCCTGCCGCCAGCCAGTCGATCATCATCTCCCACACCGAACCGGAAATGTCCTCGGGCGTTTCGTAGTGCGTGGTCAGCGCGTGCCAGTCGGCGGCGAAGAAGAGGCACTCGTACTCTTCCTGCAGGCGCACCCAGTTCTTGAGGGCGCCGTGGTAATGGCCGATGTGCATGCGGCCCGTGGGGCGCATGCCGGATAGAACGCGATCAGAAAACATGGGTCGAGACGATTCGCTTATGAAAATTGTGCCGCCGCTTCCCGCGACGGGGTCACGCGCCGGTAAGCGCGTGCAGGACGAAAGCCGCCACCCGCAAGAGCGGGCTCATCAGGCGCTCCAGCCAGCCTACGAACAACAACAGCAGGATCACGGCAAAGCCATACGGTTCGATGCGGGCATACACCATGGCGGCGCGCAACGGCAGCAATCCGGTCACGATCCGCCCGCCGTCGAGCGGCGGAATCGGCAGCAGGTTCAGCACCATCAGCACCAGGTTCACGCCGATGCCGACCTGCGTCATTTCGTACAACCCGTCGCTGGCCCAGAGGCCCGACGGCGCCACCAGCCGGCTCAACAGCGCCCACAGGATGGCCATCGCGAAATTGACGGCGGGGCCAGCTGCGGCGACCCAGATCATGTCGCGCTTCGGATGGCGGAGGTTGCCGAAATTGACCGGCACCGGCTTCGCCCATCCGAACACGAACGGAACGCCGACCAGGAACTTGGACGTGACCAGCATCAGGCCGGGCACCAGGATCGTGCCGATCAGGTCGATATGCTTGATCGGATTGAGCGTGACCCGGCCCAGCACGTACGCGGTGTCATCGCCGAACATCCTGGCGACATAGCCGTGAGCAGCCTCGTGCAACGTGATCGCGAAGACCACCGGCACCGCCCAGAGCACGATGGTCGCAACGGAAAAATCCATTCAGCGCGACATTCTACCTGAACCTGCCGCGCCGCCGCGCTCCGGCCGTCATGCGAGGCCGAGCCGCGCCGGATCGCCACCGCCACGACGCACGATCACCGCTGGCTCCGTGGCAAGGTCGATCACGGTGGTGGGCACGGCCGAGCATGGCCCCGCGTCGATCACGACATCGACCTTGCTTTCCAGCCGATCGCGTATCTCGTCCGGCGCGTTGAGGGGCGCGGTTTCGCCCGGCAGGATCAGCGTGGTCGACAGGATCGGCTCTTGCAGTTCCGCCAGCAACGCCCGCACCACCGGGTGATCCGGCACCCGGATGCCGATGGTGCTGCGCTTGGGATGCTGCAGCCGGCGCGGCACTTCCCGGGTGGCGGGCAGCAGGAAGGTGAACGCACCCGGCACGCCCTGCCGCACGATGCGGAACTGCCAGTTGTCGAGGCGCGCGAAGTGGCCGGCATCCGCGAGATCGCGACAGACGAGCGTCAGGTGGTGCTGGTCGTCCACACCGCGCACGGCACGCACGCGCGCCACGGCCGAGCCGTCGCCGGGCAGGCAGCCCAGCGCATAGCTCGAATCGGTGGGATACGCGATCACCCCGCCGCCGCGCAGGATGGCGGCGGCCTGCTTGATGAGCCGGGGCTGGGGATGGGTGGGGTGAACCGAGAAGTATTGGGCCATCGGGGACTGAATGCGTTGATTTAGCTATATAATACAGGTTCCACTACCCATTCGGGTTATAACTGAAGTGAACCTGCAACAGTTGCGCTATCTCTGCGCCGTGGTGGATCACGGCATGAACGTGTCGACCGCCGCAGACGCATTGTTCACGTCGCAGCCCGGCATCAGCAAGCAGATCCGCCAGCTCGAGGACGAACTCGGCCTCACGGTGTTCGTGCGGCAGGGCAAGCGCCTGGCCGCGCTGACGCCGGCCGGCGAAATCGTCGTGGCCACCGCGCGCCGCGCGATGCTCGAGGTGACCAATCTCAAACGCGTCGCGGAGGAATTCCGCGGCGAGGACACCGGCACGCTGTCGATCGCCACCACGCATACGCAGGCGCGCTACGTGCTGCCCAAGGTTCTGCGCGAGTTCGCCAATCGCTTTCCCAAGGTGCGTGTGGTCCTGCACCAGGGCAATCCGCTGCAGGTCGCCGAGCAGACGTCGCGTGGCGAGGTCGACGTAGGCATCGCCACCGAGGCGCTCGCCGACTATCCGCAGCTGGTCACGCTGCCCTGCTACGAGTGGAACCGCGTGGTGCTGGTGCCCAAGCACCATCCGCTGGCGAAGATGAAGCCGCTCACGCTCGAGGCGCTGGCCCGGTTTCCTCTGGTCACCTACGACGGCAGCTTCACCGGCCGCACGGCGATGAATGCCGCGTTCGCCGCGCAGGATCTCGAACCCAACGTCGTGCTCTCCGCGCTCGACGCCGACGTGATCAAGACGTATGTCGAGTTGGGAATGGGCATCGGCATCGTGGCGCAGATGGCCTACGACCCCGTCCGCGACACCGGCTTCGACAAGCTCGATGCCAGCCACCTGTTCGCGCCGTCGGTCACGCGGCTCGGCCTGCGCCACGGCGTGTTCCTGCGCGGTTATGTGTACGCGTTCATCACGCTGTTCGCGCCCCAGTACGGCCGCGCCGCGATCGAGGCGGCGCTCGCGGCCCGCGCCGCCTGATGGTGCCCACCGCCGGGCCTGGCGCGGGTTCGCTCGTGCGCCGGCCCACCTGGGGTTTGGCGGCGCTGCTCGCGTCGCTGTCGATGATGGGTCCGTTCGCCGTCGACATGTACCTGCCGGCGTTCCCCGCGATCGGCGCCGAACTCGGCGTGGGCGTGATCGCATTGCAGCAGACGCTGTCGATCTACATGTTCGCCTTCGCGTTCATGCTGTTGTGGCACGGCGCGCTCACCGATGCCTGGGGCCGGCGCCCGGTCGTCATCGGCGGGCTCGCGATCTTCGGGCTGGCCACGCTCGGCTGTGCCATTGCGGGCAACATCGAGTCGATGTGGCTCTTTCGCGCGTTGCAGGGCGTGTCGGCCGGCACCGGGATGGTGGTGGGCCGCGCGATCATCCGCGACCTGTATCACGGCACCGAGGCGCAGCGCCTGATGTCGCGCGTGACGCTGCTCTTCGGCATTGCGCCGGCGGTGGCCCCGGTCATCGGCGGCGCGCTGCTCAACATCCTCGGCTGGCGCGCGATCTTCTGGTTCATGCTGGCCTGGGTCGGCATCGTGCTGGCGTATTGCGTGGCGCGCCTGCCGGAAACGCTGCCACCGTCGCACCGCCAGGCGTTGCATCCGCGGGTGCTTTGGCATAACTACCGCAACGTGCTGCTGCGCGCCGACTTCCTGCTGCTGGCGGTGATCCTCGCGCTCAATTTCTGTGCCTTTTTCCTCTATATCGCCGCCGCACCGGCGTTCCTGGTCGGTCTGCTGGGCGTGTCCACGTGGGGCTTCGCGTGGCTGTTCGTGCCGATGATCGGCGGCATCATGCTGGGCGCGACGATGTCGGGCCGGATGGCGGGCAAGCGCTCGCCGCAGTCCACCATTCGCCTCGGCTACGCGTTCATGGCGGCGGGCGCCGTGCTCAATCTCGCGATCAGCTCCGGCCTCCCCGCCGATGTGCGGTGGAATGTGCCGCCCATCTTCATCCTGTGCACCGGCACCGGACTCGTTGCGCCCAGCGTCACGTTGATGCTGCTCGACCTCTTCCCGACGATGCGCGGGATGGCGGCATCGCTGCAGGGCTTCGTGCAGTTTGCGACGGGCGGCGTCATCGCCGCTACCGTGGCGCCGCTGCTGGCGCTCTCGCTGACCACGCTTGCGCTGGGCATGGCGGCCTTCACCGTGGCAAGCTTCGTCCTGTGGCTCGTTTATCAGCGCCGTGCCCGTGTCTTGTTGAAAGGTTGGACTCCATGAATCGCGTTGTAGCCGTCGTCGCCTCGCTGCTCCTCGTCACCTCGCTCGCTGTGCCGACGCGCGTGGCCGCCGTGGATGTGCCGCAATCACTGCCGATTGCGACGCTGACCATCGGCAAGCACAAGGCCATGGCCGAGGTCGCCATCAACCCGGAACAGCGCGCCGTCGGCCTCATGCATCGCTTCAGCCTGAAGCCCGACCACGGCATGCTGTTCGTGTTCGAGCGGGCCGAAGCGCAGGGCTTCTGGATGCGGAACACCTATGTCCCGCTGTCCATCGCCTACATTGCTCCGGACGGACGCATCATCAACATCGAGGACATGCGGCCTCAGACCGAGGAGACGCACTACTCGAAGGGGCCGGCGCTCTACGCGCTGGAGATGCGCAAAGGCTGGTTTGCCGAACGCGGCATCGGGCCGGGCGCGACGGTTGAAGGCATCGCGGCCGCGATCAAGCGCTGAGGCGCGACGGCCGCGATATGCGGCAGGCATCGCAAGGCGCCGCTTCAAACCAGTCGTGCAATCCACTGAATTTCCGCCTGATTCGGGCGCCCCGGCACCACCCATCTGTCATAGCTGAAAAAAGCATTGCGCGACGCGTCGGCGCGCGGCCCTGCCGCTCGTCGGACGGTTGTGCGATACAAATTGTTCATCGTTATATTTCTTCCGTCGATCGCGCCTCCGAAATGGCTTCGATATGCGGACATCGCTCAATCCGGATCCATCGCCCACCGCTGCCGCCATGGCCGCCGGGGCCGGTCTGCGCCACCGCATGCTGGCACTGCCCTTCGATGACACCAGCGATGCGCGCGCACTGCGGCGGGCGGTGATGCCCTGGCTCGCGCGCTTCGGCTTCGACAGCCTCTCGTACTTCGTGACCACGCATGCCGGCGGCGTGGTCGGCGGCAACATGCTGTGGACGACGCTTCCTCCCGCATGGTCCGCGTGTTATCACCGCGAGTCGCACATCGCGCTGGACCCGCGGCTCACGCCCACGCGCCGGCATCTGGCCCCGTTTCTATGGGACGCGCGCGAATGCGCCGGCGACTGGCGCCTGCGGCGCTTCCTGGCCGATGCACACCGTCACGGCGTGGATGGCGGCGTCGTGATTTCGCTGCACGACAGTCCCACCCGCTGGATCACGGTCACCTTCGACAGGAGCGTCGCGCGCGAGGATGCCGCGCTGCGGGACCGCAGGGTGCCGCATGTGGGCGACCTGCTGCTGATCGCCATTGCGCTGCATGCCTGCATCGTGACTTGGCCGCAGGCACGCTCGCCGCGCCACCGCGACTCCCGCGGGCTGTCGTTCCGGGAGCGCGACTGCCTGTCGCTGGCCGCGCGCGGCCTCACCAGCGCCGACATCGGCGAGCGCCTGTCGCTGGCCGAGCGCACGGTGAACTTTCACTTCCGCAACATCAAGACCAAGCTGGGTGCGATCAACCGGCCCGAAGCAATCGCCCGGGGCATTTCGCTGGGGATCCTCAACACCGACGCCGATTAGCAGCAACGGTCCCTCCGCGCTGTAGGCGAGGCTTCAGCCTCGCGTGCATGCAATGCGCTGTAGGCGAGGCTTCAGCCTCGCGTGCATGCAATGCGCTGTAGGCGAGGCTTCAGCCTCGCGTTTATGCGAGGCT
>JANNYI010000556.1:0-5987 GCA_031410015.1 Betaproteobacteria bacterium
GCCCAGATCTTCATCTCCTGGTTCCCGATGCTGCTCTTGATCGGTGTCTGGATCTTCTTCATGCGCCAGATGCAGGGCGGCGGCCGCGGCGGCGCCTTCTCGTTCGGCAAGAGCAAGGCCAAGATCCTCGACGAATCCAACAACACGGTCACCTTCGCCGATGTCGCCGGCTGCGACGAGGCGAAGGAGGAAGTGAGCGAGATCGTCGAATTCCTGCGCGATCCGTCCAAGTTCCAGAAGCTGGGCGGGCGCATTCCGCGCGGCGTGCTGATGGTCGGCAGCCCTGGCACCGGCAAGACGCTCCTCGCCAAGGCCATCGCGGGCGAGGCCAAGGTGCCGTTCTTCTCGATCTCCGGGTCCGATTTCGTCGAGATGTTCGTCGGCGTGGGCGCGGCGCGGGTGCGCGACATGTTCGAGCAGGCCAAGAAGAATGCGCCCTGCATCGTGTTCATCGACGAGATCGACGCGGTCGGGCGCCAGCGCGGCGCGGGCCTGGGCGGCGGCAACGACGAACGCGAGCAGACGCTGAACCAGTTGCTGGTGGAAATGGACGGCTTCGAAGGCAATGTCGGCGTGATCGTGATCGCCGCCACCAACCGGCCGGACGTGCTCGACCCCGCGCTGATGCGGCCGGGTCGTTTCGACCGCCAGGTCGTCGTCCCGCTGCCGGATATCCGCGGCCGCGAGCAGATCCTGCTGGTGCACATGCGCAAGGTGCCGATGAGCCCGGACGTCAAGGCCGACATCATCGCGCGCGGCACGCCCGGCATGTCGGGCGCCGATCTCGCCAACCTCGTCAACGAGGCGGCGCTGTTCGCGGCGCGCTCGTCGAAGCGACTGGTGGACATGCACGACTTCGAGCGGGCCAAGGACAAGATCATCATGGGCGCGGAACGGCGCTTGTCGTGATGCCGGAAGAGGAGCGCCGCAACACGGCCTACCACGAGTCCGGACACGCCATCGTGGCCACGCTGCTGCCCAAGACCGACCCGGTGCACAAGGTCACGATCATCCCGCGCGGTCGCGCGCTGGGCGTGACGATGCAGCTGCCCGAGGCCGATCGCTACAGCATGGACCGCAAGCACATGCTGAACATGATCTCCGTGCTCTTCGGCGGCCGCATCGCCGAGGAAATCTTCATGAACCAGATGACCACCGGCGCGTCCAACGACTTCGAGCGGGCCACTGAAATCGCCCGCAACATGGTCACGCGCTACGGCATGTCCGATGCGCTGGGCCCGATGGTCTACGGCGAGAACGAAGGCGAAGTTTTCCTCGGCCGGTCGATCACCACCCAGAAGAACGTGTCCGAGGCGACCATGCAGGCGGTCGATCAGGAAATTCGCAAGATCATCGATCAGCAGTACGCCGTGGCGCGCAAGCTGCTGGAAGACAACCGCGACAAGGTCGAGGTGATGGCCCACGCGCTGCTCGAACTGGAAACCATCGACTCGGACCAGATTGCCGACATCATGGCCGGGCGCCCCGTGCGCCCGCCCAAGCCCACGCAATCGTCGTCCGGGCCGTCGTCCGGTGGCGGCTCCGCGCCCACGCCGGATCCGGCGCCGTCCGCCAATCCCGCCTGACCGCCTTGCTGCATCGGTTCGCAAGGGGCGTGCGTCGCTGCACGCCCCTTTGCATTTCAGGTTGCCCATGAGTCCGACATCGTCGCGCCTGCTGCGTTGCGGCGCGCACCAGCTCGATCTGCGCCGGCCGCGGGTGATGGGCATCCTCAACGTCACCCCCGACTCGTTCTTCGACGGCGGCACGCATGTCGATGTCGAGCGGGCGCTCGAGCACGGGCGCGCGATGCTGGCGCAGGGGGCCGACCTGCTCGACGTGGGCGGCGAATCCACGCGACCCGGCGCGCAACTGGTGCCCGAGCACATCGAACTCGATCGCATCATCCCGGTGGTGGCGGCGCTGGCGCGCAAAGGTGCGCTGGTCAGCGTCGACACGATGAAGCCCCGCGTGATGCGCGAGGCCATCGCCGCCGGCGCGGCCATGATCAACGACGTGCGCGCGTTGCGGCAGAAGGGCGCGCTCGAGGCGGTGGCGGACAGCAACGTGGCCGTGTGCCTGATGCACATGCAGGGCGAGCCCAGGACGATGCAGGCGGCGCCCGACTACGCCGACGTCGTCGCCGAAGTCCGTGATTTCCTGATCGAGCGCGCATTCGTCTGCGAAGGCGCTGGTATTGCGCGCGAGCGGATCGTGCTGGACCCGGGTTTCGGCTTCGGCAAGACGCTGGCGCATAATCTCGCCCTGTTGAAGCATCTGGACCTGCTGGCCGGCCGCGGCTATCCGGTCCTGGCAGGGTTGTCGCGCAAGGCATCGATAGGCGCGATCACCGGCCGGGATGCGCCGGATCGCCTGGCCGGCAGCGTGGCCGCGGCACTGGCGGCGGTTGCACGCGGCGCCAGCATCGTCCGCGTGCACGACGTGCAGGCGACGGTGGATGCGCTCAAGGTATGGCAGGCAGTCAACGATCAAGAGTAACGGATGACACGCAAATACTTCGGCACCGACGGCATTCGCGGACGCGTGGGCGAGAGCCCGATCACGCCCGAACTGGTGCTGAAGCTCGGCTGGGCCGCGGGCCGCACGCTGGCCGCCGCCGATACCGCCAAGCGCGCCGATCGCCCCGGCGTGCTGATCGGCAAGGACACCCGGATCTCCGGCTACCTGCTCGAGGCTGCGCTCGAGGCCGGGTTGTCGGCAGCGGGCGTGGACGTCTACCTGTGTGGGCCGCTGCCCACGCCGGGCATCGCGTATCTCACGCGCGCGCTGCGCCTGTCGGCGGGCATCGTGATCAGCGCCTCGCACAATCCCTACGACGACAACGGCATCAAGTTCTTTTCCGCGGCAGGCACCAAGCTGCCCGACGCGATCGAGGAAGCCATCGAAGCGCAGATGAACGCCCCGCTGGTCTGCGCCGCGTCGGCGGCGCTGGGCAAGGCCTGGCGCGTCGACGACGCCTCCGGCCGCTACATCGAATTCTGCAAGGGCACATTCCCCAACGAACTTGACCTCAAGGGCCTGCGCATCGTCGTCGACTGCGCGCATGGCGCCGGCTATCAGGTGGCGCCCAAGGTCTTCCACGAACTCGGCGCCGACGTGGTGGCTGTCGGCGACGAGCCCAACGGCACCAACATCAACGAGCGCGTCGGCGCCACGCATCCGCGCTTCCTGGTCGAGCAGGTGCGCGCCCATGGTGCCGACCTCGGCATCGCGCTGGACGGCGACGGCGACCGGCTCGTCATGGCGGATCGCGATGGTGTCCTCTACGACGGCGACCAGCTGCTGTATGTGATCGCCACGGACTACCAGCGCCGCGGCATCGGCGCGCAAGGTGTCGTCGGCACGCTGATGAGCAACCTCGGCTTCGAACAGGCGCTCGCCCGCGCGGGTATCGCGCTGGCGCGCGCCAACGTCGGCGATCGCCATGTGCTGGAGCAGTTGCGCGAGCGCGGGTGGATGCTGGGTGGGGAGAATTCCGGCCACCTCATCTGCCTCGACAAGCACACGACCGGCGATGCGATCGTTGCCGCACTGGCCGTGCTGCGCGCATTGCTCGAACAAGGCAAGACACTGGCGCAGGCCACCGCCGGATTGACGATGTTTCCGCAGCGGCTCATCAACGTGCCGGTACGCCGGGGCTGGGACTGGCATGACAATGACGCCGTCACCAAGGCGCAGCAGCACGCGGTGCACGCGCTCGGCGACGCCGGTCGTGTGCTGCTGCGGCCCTCCGGTACGGAGCCGGTGCTGCGCGTGATGGTCGAGGCACGCGAGGCCAGGCTGGCCGACACGCACGCGCAGGCGCTGGCTGAGACAATCGCCAGGGCGGCCGGCGTGCCGCTCTGATGCCCATGGAGGTGGCACCCATGCCCGCATCGCCTGTGCCTTCCCAGTTCGAGCGCCGCCGCCTGCTGCAGGGCCTGGCCGCACTGGCCGCGTCGGCGTGGGTGCCTCCGGGTATCGCGCAGGATCCGTCGGCGCCGTTGACCGCGCCTCGCTTCGCCGCGCTCTCCCGAACTGCCACCGGTTTCGTGTTCGCCGATGCCGCCACCGCCACGGCCATGCTCGATGCGTTGAATGCGACAGTGGGCGCAGCCAATCTCGCCAAGATCGCCAACCTCGCCGCCGTGATCGCGCCGGCCCAGTTGAGCGACGAGCTGAAGATCGCAGGCCTCGACAAGGCCGCCACGGTGGTCGTCACCGCGCTCTTCACCGGCATGGTCGACACGCCTCAGGGCAGGGTGGTGATCACCTACGACAATGCACTGGCGTGGCAGGCGGTGCCGTGGACCAAGCCCAACGCGTTTTGCGGTGGCGACATCGATTATTGGGCGAGCGCGCCCAAAGGCGGCGGCGCATGAGCGACGTGCTCACGGCCGACGTCGTCATCGTCGGCTCCGGCGTGGCCGGCGCGATGACGGCCTACACGCTGGCGCGCAGCGGCGTGAGCGTGCTGATCCTCGAGGCGGGCCAGCGCGTGGATCGAAGCCAGGCCGTCGCACTGTTTCGCAGGTCGCCCACCAAGGGTCCCGACTCGCCGTATCCGCCGCATCCCAAGGTGGCGCAGCCCGATCCCGCCAACATGGGCAACTACTACGTGCAGTCCGGGCCTGTCACCTTCAATGGGCTGCAGTTGCGCGTGGTCGGCGGCACCACCTGGCACTGGGGCGGATTGACGCTGCGCTACCGGCCCAACGACTTCGTGCTGAAGTCGAAATTCGGCGTCGGCGTCGACTGGCCGTTGAGTTATGCCGACCTCGAACCCTGGTACGGCGAGGCCGAGCGCGAGATCGGCGTCTGCGGTCCGCCGGACTACGACTGGGGCTCGCCGCGCTCGTCGCCGTATCCGATGCCGCCGATCACGCCGACGTATCTCGACACGGTGATCGGCGCGGCCTGCGGCAAGGTCGGCCTGTCCCTCGCGCCGTTTCCGCACGGCCGCAATTCGGTGGGGCGCGACGGTCGGCCGCCGTGTTGCGGCAACGCGTCGTGCGTGCCGATCTGTCCGATCGGCGCCAAGTACGACGCGTCGGTGCACGTGGCCAAGGCGGAAGCCGCCGGCGTGCGCGTGGAGCCGCTGGCCATTGCGCACGAGGTCGTGGTCGGCGCCGACCAGCGCGTCACCGCCATTCGCTTCCTGCGCCCCGACGGCAGCATGCACGAGGCACGCGGCAGGATCTTCGTCATCGCAGCGCATGCGATCGAGACGCCCAAGCTGCTCCTGATGTCGCGCAAGCCGGGCAGCGACATGGCCGTGGCCAACAGCAGCGACCAGGTCGGCCGCAATCTGTTGACCCAGCTCGATGCCGGCATGCTTGGCCTCACGCGGGAGAAGATCTATCCCTATCGCGGTCCCGTGGAAACGTCGGGCATCCGTGAACTGCGCGACGGCAGTTTTCGCGGCACCTATGGGGCATCCGGCACGTCGCCGTCGAACGAAGGCTGGGTGCGCGCGCTGGGGCCGATGCGGCTGGCCGAGCGCTACGCCGCGCAGGGCATGCGCGGGCCGGCACTGGCGGCCGCGATCAGCGACCACATGGCGCGCGAGATCGCGATGGGCCCGTCGGTGGAGGTGCTGGCCAACCCGGATAATCGTGTCACGCTGGCCCGTGATCTTCTCGATCCACTGGGATTGCCGCGGCCGCGCATCGCCTTTCGCTGGGGCGAGTACGAACAGGCCGGCATGAAGGTCGCGATGGACTATGTGCTGGGCATCATGAACGCGCTGGGCGCCACCGAAACACGGCGCCTTGGACCCGGCACCGATTCGGCGGTGATGGGCGGCACCTGCCGGATGGGCAACGACCCGCGTACCTCGGTGGTCGACCGCAACCTGCGCACCCACGATCATCCCAACCTCTACATCGTCGGCTCGGCCACCTTTCCAACCATCACCGCGTCGCCACCCACGCTCACCATCGCCGCGCTCGCACTGCGGGCGGCGCTCCACATCCGCATCGATCTGC
>JANNYI010000557.1:0-5610 GCA_031410015.1 Betaproteobacteria bacterium
GTGATGCGGGCATGGCTCGACGCCGTCGAGCGCGAGCGGCCTCCGTTCACCGTCGACGCGCGCGAATTGCCGCAGACGCTGGTGCTGGGTGGCATCGAATTGACGCTGCGCATCGATCGCGTGGATGTCCTTGGCGATGGCGGGCGGGCCGTGATCGACTACAAGGCCGGACGCGCGGTCACGCCGGGCCAGTGGTTTGCGCCGCGGCCCGCGGGCACCCAACTTGGCCTGTACACGCTGGCGTTGAATGCGGATGCCGACGCGCCGCCGGTGCGCGCCGTTGCCTTCGGACAGATGAAGGCCGGGGCCGTCAAGGTCGTGGGCCTCGCCGCCGACGCGCAGGCATGGCCCCGGCTGTCGCTGCCGGCGGGACCGCGGATGCGGCTGCCCGTGGACGAGTGGGACGGCGTCCTCGAGTTCTGGCAGTACGAATACGGCGCGCTGGCCACGGCATTTCGCGCGGGTGCCGCGGGCGTCACACCACGCGATGCAGCGGCGTGCCGGTACTGCGAGCTGCAGGCGCTGTGCCGGATCCAGCGCCTCGAGGATCCCATTGTGGCAACCCTGGATGGGGAGGCCGTGGACGACGATGTCGACGCCTGAACTTCCACCCGCCGGCACCGACACCGCCGCCCGTGCGCGCGCGCTCGATGCCGCCACGTCGTTCCTCGTGCAGGCGCCAGCCGGATCCGGGAAAACCGGTCTCCTGATCCAGCGTGTGCTGGCATTGCTGGCTCACGTCGAGCGCCCGGAGCAGATCCTGGCCATGACATTCACGCGCAAGGCTGCCGCCGAGATGCGCGAGCGCGTGCTGCGCGCCTTGCGCGACGCGCAGGACGAGGCTCCCTTCGATCCGCATGACGACCACGCGCTGTGCACGCGCAGCCTTGCGCGGGCAGCGCTGGCGCACGATGCGCAGTGCGACTGGCAGCTGCTCGACAATCCGGCGCGGTTGCGCATGCTGACGATCGATGCGCTCGCCACTGCATTCGCGCGGCAGGCGCCCATCACCACGGGCCTTGGTGCCTTGCCTGCGTTCGTCGATGATGCCGGCGCCTTGTATCGGGAAGCCGTGCTGGCGGCGCTGCGCGGCGCGGTGGCTGCAGATCCCGCGTGGCGTGCGTTCCTGGTCCACCTCGACAACGACGCGGGCACTGTGGTGGGATTGCTGGCCGACATGCTGGGCAAGCGCGACCAGTGGCGCAATCGGTTGCCAATCGGTGCCGCCGGCCCCGAGGTGCGCGCGGCGCTGGAGGACGCGCTGGCCTTCGAGTCGGAGGCGGCCCTGGTTCGCCTGGCCGCGCTGTTGCCGCCGGCGATGGTGGCGGAACTCGCGGTTCACCAGCGCGTTGCCGCCGGCAATCTGGAAGCCGAAGGCCATCAGGTGCTTGCCGCGCGGCTCTCCGCATTGGCCGCGCAGGGCGGCGTGCCACCGCCGGACGTTGCGGCGCTGGAGCAGTGGCAAACGCTGGCCAACTGGCTGCTGGTCAGGAAAGACGCGCGCCTGCGCAGCCGGATCAACAAGAACGACGGCTTTCCCGGCGCGGATCGAAAACTGGACCCGGACGGCCGGCGCCCCGTCGCGAAAGCGGCGATGGAAGCGTGGCTTGTCGCCGCTGAAGCGATTGCGGGCTTTCCAGCGGCACTGCATGCCGTTCGCACGCTGCCGCCCGCGCACTACAGCGACGATGCCTGGGCCTTCGTCGCGGCGACACTGGCGCTCCTGCCCACGCTGGCGGCGCAGTTGCAGGTGGTCTTCGCACGTACAGGCGAAACGGACTTCAGCGAGGCCACGCTGCGGGCGCTCACCGCGCTCGGCGATGCGGAGTCGCCCGGCGACCTGCTGCTCGCGGCCGACCTCTCGATCGCGCACGTGCTGGTCGACGAGTTCCAGGACACGTCGTGGACCCACCTCGAACTGATTGCGCGGCTCACGGCCGGCTGGTCCCCCGGGGATGGGCGCACGCTGTTCGCCGTCGGCGATCCGATGCAGTCGATCTATCGCTTCCGCGAGGCGGAGGTGCGCATCTTCCTCGACGCGCAGGCCAGCGGCCGTATCAATGGCGTTGCCGTCGAATGCCTGCAGCTCACACGCAACTTCCGCTCGCGCGCGCCCGTGGTCGACTGGATCAACGCCGTGTTTCCGCAGGTGCTTGGCACGGCGTCGGATCCGGCGCGCGGGGAGGTCGGCTATGCGCCGGTGCTGGCCACGCGCGGGCACGCCGACGGCCCGCCACCGACGGTGGACCTCTTTGCGGATGCGGAAGCGGAAACAGCGGCTGTGCTGAATCATGTCCGAACCGCGCAGGCCGACGGCGCCGAGGACATTGCCATCCTCGTGCGGTCGCGGGCCCACCTGGCGTCGATCCTGCCGGCATTGCGCAAGGACGGCATTCCCTTTACGGCCGTCGACCTCGAAGCGTTGTCGGAGCGCCTCCCCACCCGCGATCTGCTGACGTTGACGCGCGCGCTCACGCAGCCGGCGGACGGCATCGCGGGGCTGGCATTGCTGCGCGCGCCGTGGTGTGGCCTGACGCTCGCCGATCTGCTCGTCGTCGCCGACACGGCGCGCAAGGCCACGGTGTTGGCCGCGATCGCGGACGACACCATGCTGGCGCGCCTGTCGCCGGACGGCCGCGCGCGCGTGTCGCGATTGCGCGCCGCGCTGGCGCCGGCACTGGCCACGCGCGGGCGCATCCCGTTGCAGGACACGGTGCGCGCGGCATGGATCGCGCTGCGTGGCCCCGCGTGCGGTGACGGCGATGTCGACGTCGACGGCGCCTCCCGGTACTTCACGCAGTTGGCGACGCATGCGCAGGGCGGCGATCTGCGCGACTGGGACGAGTTCGCGCTGCTTGCCGACAAGCTCTATGCGGAGTCCGCGCCCGCCTCGCCCGGCTCGGTGCAGGTGATGACGCTGCACAAGGCAAAGGGCCTGGAATTCGATACGGTGATCCTGCCCGGTCTCGCCCGCACCACCCGGCAAGGCGACAGCCCGCCGCTGCGCTGGCGTCTGCGCGAGCAGGGGCCGCGCGGCAAGGTGCTGCTGTTGGCGCCGCTGCACGCGCGCACCGGCGCGGCCAGCGCACCGGAACCCGTCTACGAGTACCTGAAGTCGATCGATGCCGACGAGGGCACCGCCGAACTGGGACGGCTGATGTACGTTGGCTGTACGCGCGCCAAGCGGCGCCTGCATCTCACCGCGGTGCTCAAGGTCAAGGTGGATGCGAAGGCGCAGGCAATCACGTGGGGCGACCCGCCTGCGCAATCGGCGCTGGCGCGACTGTGGCCCGCCGTTGCCCGGCTCGCGCAGCCGGCCAACCCGCCTGACGCAGCAGCGAGCATCGACGGCGAACTGCCGGCGGCCGTTGCGCCGCCGCTGGTGCGCCTGCCGGCGGCATGGCACGCCGATCCGCCGCCACCCGCACTCGACATCGCGTCGTTCGTCGACGCGATTGCGGCCGATGCCGTGCCGTTCGACTGGGCCCAGGCCACGGCGGCGGCCATCGGCACGGTCGCCCATCGCCTGCTGGCGGAAGTTGCGCACGACGGCCTCGCCGCATGGACGCCGGAGCGCGTGGCGGCGTGTCGCGACAGCGTGGAGGTGGCGCTGGCAGGCGAGGGGGTCGGCGGCACTGCGCGCATCGACGCAACGGCGCGCGTCCTGGCCGTCCTGCGGCGAACGCTGGACGATGCGCGTGGGCGGTGGCTCTTCGCGCCGGAGCATGCCGAGGCGCACAGCGAATGGGCGCTGGCCGGCATGCAGGATGGTGCCGTCGATCACGTCACGCTGGATCGCAGTTTCGTGGCGGACGGCGTGCGCTGGATCGTCGACTTCAAGACCGGACGGCACGAAGGCGGTGACGCCACCGTTTTCCTCGACCGCGAGCAGGAGCGGTACCGGGCGCAACTTGAGCGCTATGCGCGCATCGTGCGTGGGCTCGAACCCCGTCCGATCCGGCTCGCGCTGTATTTTCCGCTGGTGGACGGCGGTTGGCGGGAATGGTGCTGCGACGCGGCATAAACTCGCAAAATGCGATAGAATTCAAGCCTTTGTATCATGCTCATGCCGTCGGCAGCGTACCGCCGAACCGGATGTGTTTCCACTGTGCGTATTTTCCGCGGACTGCCCGCGCACGCCGACGGGCCGATCGCGCTGACGATCGGCAATTTCGACGGCGTGCATCGTGGCCACCAAGCCATGCTGGCGCGGCTTTGCGAAGCCGCGGAAGACCTGCGCCTGCCGTCGGCGGTGCTCACCTTCGATCCGCATCCGCGCGAATTTTTCGCGCGCGACCAGGCGCCGCCGCGGCTGCTGCGGCTGCGGCAGAAGCTCGAGCTGTTTCGCCGTCTCGGCATCGACCGGATCTATATCGCGCGTTTCAACGCGGCATTGGCGGCACTGACGCCACAGGCTTTCATCGACGATGTCCTCGTCCGCCGGCTGGATGCACGCTGGGTTCTCGTCGGGGACGACTTTCGCTTCGGTCACCGGCGTGCCGGCGACCTGGCCGCGCTGCGCGCACACGCCACCACGTTTAGCGTCGAAGGCCTGCGCACGGTGGTGGTCGGCGCCGACCGGGCCTCATCCACTGCGGTGCGCGAAGCGCTGGTCGCCGGCGACGTCGCGGGCGCGGCCTTGCTGCTCGGGCGTCCATTCACGATAGCCGGGCGCGTGGCACATGGCGAAAAGCTGGGCCGGCAGCTCGGGTTTCCGACGGCCAACATCGAGTTGCCGCAGCGCCCGCCGCTGGCCGGCATCTTTGCGGTGCGCATCCACGGCCTCGGTCCGACCCCCCGAACTGGCGTGGCCAGCCTCGGCGTGCGCCCGACCGTCAAGGCCGGCGCCAAGCCGCTGCTCGAAGTGTTCGTCTTCGACTTCGACGAGGAGATCTACGGTCGCCGCGTCAATGTCGAGTTCCTGCACAAGCTGCGCGCCGAGGAAAAGTACGATGATCTCGATGCGCTGACGCGGCAGATTCGTGCCGACGTCGCGCAGGCCCGCGACTATTTCGCGGCCGTCCGCACCTAACCCTGATGGCGCCACCGAAATCCCCGATGCCCGACGATACCAAGCCCGACTACAAGCGCACCCTCAACCTCACTGACACGCCATTTCCGATGCGTGGCGACCTGGCGCGGCGCGAACCGCAATGGCTGCGCGAATGGCAGCAGAACAAGGTGTACGAGGCCATCCGCGCCGCGGCCAAAGGGCGCCCACGCTTCGTGCTGCACGACGGGCCGCCGTATGCCAACGCCGACATTCATATCGGGCATGCAGTCAACAAGATCCTCAAGGACATCATCGTCAAGAGCAAGGGCTTCGCCGGCTTCGACGCGCCCTATGTGCCGGGCTGGGATTGCCACGGCATGCCGATCGAAGTGCAGATCGAGAAGACGCACGGCAAGCACCTGTCGGCCGCCGACACGCAGCGGCTGGCGCGCGCGTACGCCACCGAGCAGGTGGACAAGCAGCGCCAGCAGTTCATGCGCCTCGGCGTGCTGGGCGAGTGGGACAACCCGTACCTGACAATGGCCTACAAGAACGAGGCCGACGAGATCCGCACGCTGGGCAAGATCCTCGACAAGGGCTATGTGTATCGCGGCCTG